>NZ_JCAJZW010000009.1:0-221736 GCF_059510455.1 Streptomyces sp. NTD91 | reverse complement strand
GCTTTTTCCGCCTCTCCGACCACCACTCTGCAAGCATGCAGAAGCGGATCCAGAGATAGGATCTGACGAGTTGGATTCCGCCTGGCGGGGGTGCTTGCGCAGCCCTCAGCCCCGGCAGGAGTACGACTGTACACGGAGCCTCGGAGACGGCGCAAATCACGGGGTTGGTGGTCTAGACCACTAGCTGGTAGCTTCTATCCGGAACCGCTACTTCATATGACATACGCTGCTGCCAGTGCGCCGTCCGGGACACGCAGTGACGGCCCGTAAGCAGCTCCACTCCTTGGGAGGCTTCCCATGACCACCGTGACGTCCCCTCTCGCCGGGCGTGCCATCGGACTGGCCGAAGTGCCGGATCCGGTCTTCTCCGGGGCCATGGTCGGCCCGGGCACCGCGATCGACCCCGTGCGTGAGCCCTCCGAGGCCGTCGCGCCCGTGGACGGCGTCATCATCTCCCTGCACCCGCACGCATTCGTCGTGGTGGACGAGAGCGGGCGCGGCGTGCTCACCCACCTCGGCATCGACACGGTGCAGCTCAACGGCGAGGGTTTCGAGCTGCTCGTGAGCAAGGGCGACACCGTGACGCGCGGCCAGGCCGTCGTGCGTTGGAACCCGGCCGCGGTCGAGGCCGCCGGCAAGTCACCGGTCTGCCCCGTCGTCGCGCTCGAAGCCACGGCCGAGTCCCTCTTCGACCTCCGTGACAGCGGAGACGTGAAGGCCGGCGACAGCCTCTTCGGCTGGAACTGACGGCGACGCCGTCACCGGACGGCGAATCAGGAGAACCATCGCGGCGGCGGGGCCCGCCGCACTATCGGAGACGGGTGAGATGGAGACAACGCTGCGAGGCGTCGGCGTAAGCCATGGCGTGGCCATCGGCGAGGTCCGGCACATGGGTACGGCGGTGCTGGAACCGCCGGCCAAGCAGATACCTGCGGAGGAGGCGGAGCGGGAGCAGGGGCGCGCCCGCCAGGCGGTGGACGCCGTGGCCGCCGATCTCATGGCGCGCGGCAACCTGGCGGGCGGCGAGGCCCAGGCCGTGCTCGAGGCGCAGGCCATGATGGCCCAGGATCCCGAGCTGATGGCTGATGTGGACCGGCGGATCGCCGTGGGCAGCACGGCCGAGCGCGCGGTGTACGACGCGTTCGCCGCGTACCGGGAGCTGCTGGCCGGTGCCGGTGAGTACCTCGCCGGCCGGGTCGCCGACCTCGATGACGTGCGGAACCGCATCGTCGCCCGACTGCTGGGCGTGCCGATGCCGGGCGTCCCGGACAGCGACCAGCCGTACGTACTCGTGGCCCGGGACCTGGCGCCCGCGGACACCGCTCTGCTGGATCCCTCGCTGGTGCTCGGCTTCGTGACCGAGGAGGGCGGGCCGACCAGCCACAGCGCGATCCTGGCGCGGGCGCTGGGGGTACCGGCGGTCGTGGCACTGCCGGGCGCCGGTGAGCTGGCCGAGGGCACGGTGATCGCCGTCGACGGCAGCACCGGCGACGTCTTCGTGAACCCGAGCGAGGAGAAGAAGGCACAGCTGGAGGCCGCGGCCGCCGAGCGCAGGGCCGCGCTGGCCGCGTCGACCGGCCCGGGCGCGACGGCGGACGGTCACAAGGTGCCGCTGCTGGCCAACGTGGGCGGTCCCGCGGACGTTCCGGCGGCGGTCGAGGCCGGGGCGGAGGGTGTCGGTCTCTTCCGTACCGAGTTCCTGTTCCTGGACGACAGCAAGAGTGCTCCTTCCGAGGCGAAGCAGGTGGAGGCCTACCGGCAGGTGCTGGAGGCGTTCCCCGAGGGCCGCGTGGTCGTGCGGGTGCTGGACGCGGGTGCGGACAAACCGCTGGACTTCCTGACTCCTGCCGACGAGCCGAACCCGGCGCTTGGCGTGCGGGGTCTGCGGACGCTGCTGGACCACCCGGAGATCCTGCGCACGCAGCTGACCGCGCTGGCGAAGGCCGCCGAGGGGCTGCCGGTCTATCTCGAGGTCATGGCGCCGATGGTCGCGGACCGTACGGACGCGAAGGCGTTCGCGGACGCCTGCCGTGCCGCAGGGCTGCAGGCGAAGTTCGGCGCGATGGTGGAGATCCCGTCGGCCGCGCTGCGGGCTCGTTCGATCCTGCAGGAGGTCGAGTTCCTGTCGCTGGGGACCAACGACCTCGCGCAGTACACGTTCGCCGCCGACCGGCAGGTGGGCGCGGTGTCCCGGCTTCAGGACCCGTGGCAGCCGGCGCTGCTGGACCTGGTGGCGCTGTCCGCCGAGGCGGCGAAGGCCGAGGGCAAGAGCTGCGGGGTGTGCGGTGAGGCCGCCTCCGACCCGCTGCTGGCCTGTGTGCTGACCGGTCTGGGTGTCACCTCCCTGTCGATGGGTGCGGCGTCGATTCCCTATGTCCGGGCGACGCTGGCGAAGTACACGCTGGCGCAGTGCGAGCGGGCCGCCGCGGCCGCGCGGGCCGCGGACAGTGCCGAGGACGCGCGCAGCGCTGCTCAGGCGGTGCTGTCCGGCGAGTAGTCGTACCGGCGCGTCGCGTGTGTCGGGTCAGGGGCGTCCCGCCTTCGGGTGGGGCGCCCCTGGTGCGTCCTGCGTGCTGGAGGCGCGGTCCGCGTCCGCGGCGTCTCGGTCCGCTCAGTGCCGGTGGTCCGGTGTCCCGCTCTCGTCTCCGAGGTCGGGGGGCTCGCAGTAGTCGACGCCGGATTCCGGCGGGATGAGGTCGCCGGATTCGACGTCGGTGCAGTAGGCGTCGAAGACTTCGGAGGCGGTGAGTGGTTCGAGGCGGCCGCAGCGCAGTCGCCAGCCGTAGACGCGGTCGGCCGTGTCCGGGGCGCTGGTGCGCAGGACGAGACCGCCGGGGCTTCGGGTGGCGAGGCCGAGCGCGAGGACGCTGGTGAACTCCAGGACCTCGCCCTCGTCGAGGTGGATGCCGTCGTCACCGTCCCGGTCGCCGTGCAGGACGGCGACCAGGGTGTCGGGTGGTCCGGAGACACTGCACACGAGGTGGCGGTCGCCGGGTGGTGCGGTGTCGAGGATACGGATCAGAAGTTCGGAGGCGCGGGTGAAGGCCGCCCTCCCGATGTCCTCGCCGCAGGTGGGACAGGGGCCGAGGCGGGAGAGCAGGGTGGTGGCGTACTCCCATGTCGCCTGTCGTACGGCTTCGTCCACGAGGGCGGGGACGAGTGTGGCCAGGGGCCGGCCGTCGTAGGGGATGGCCGGGCCGGTCGCGGCGAGTTCCGCGGTGAAGCGGCTACGGCTGGCCGGGGCTTCGGGGTCGAGGCCGGCTTCGGCGCAGTAGGCGGCGTAGTCCTCGGGGTCGAAGAGGGCGAGTGTGGTGTGGCTGCCCTGGGCGGCGCGGGCCCTGAGGACGGCTTCCACCTGTCGGAGATAGGCCGCATGGTCGTCGAAGGCGAAGCTGCGGTAGCGCCGCATGGCGTGGAAGTCGTGTTCGTCGGTGAGCAGGCCGATGGTGCCGGCGATCTCGCGGCGCAGGACGCGCCGCATGCTCTGGTGGTCGGTGTGCGCCATGTTTCCCCCTGAGTGCGCAGTCGATCAGTGCTCACTCACCGTAACCGGCGGCACTGACAGCGGGCTCCGACGGAGGCGGTCGCGGACCAGGCGGTGCTGGAGTGCGCAGGTCGCGGCGATGGTGGCGCCGAAGGCGGTCCAGCCGAGGGGACCGGTGGCGATGGCCGCGGTGACGGCGAGCGGGCCGAGGCTGCGCTGGGCGGACTGGGCGAGTCCGTGCACGCCGAGGTAGGCGCCCTGTGCGGTGTCGGGGGCGAGGGCCAGGGAGAGTTCCCAGGACACGACGGCGTGCAGCATCTCGGCCGTGGTGAAGAGGGCGGCGGACGCGATGAGCAGGCAGATCGCCCGGTCGGTGCCGCCCGTGGCGGACAGGGCGAGGGTGACGCCGCCGGCGGCGGAGGCGGCGGACAGCGGGAGGAGCAGTTTCCGGGCTGCCGCGGTGGTGGTGCCGTAGCGGGCGAGCGGCACCTGGAGGGCGACCACCATCACGTTGTTGAGAACGAGCAGCAGGGGTGCGAGGCCGTGCGGTACGCCCTCGCTGTGCGCTATCCACAGGGGCAGGCCGACCTGGAAGACGGAGTCGTCGAGGAACAGGACCGTGTCGGTCGCCACGTAGCCGAGGTAGGTGCGGTCGCGCCAGGGGTTCGCCGGTCTCGTGCCGCGCGGTGTGCTGCCGGAGGCGGCGACGCGGTTGCCGGACGGGGGTTCCGCACAGGTCAGGGTGAGCAGTGCGATGGCCACGAAGGAGCATGCGTCTCCGGTGAGGAGCCAGCGGTAGGCGGTGGTGGTGCCGAGGGTGAGGGCGGCCGCGGCGGCGAGGCCGCCCAGGGCCCAGCCGGCGTTGGACGCGGTGCGGTTGACGGCCTGGTAGCGGACGCGGTCGGGGCCGGCGATGCGGGCGGCGTAGAGCTTGGTGAGGACGCTGGAGGCGCGGTCGCCGAGGCTGCCTACGGCCGAGATGGCGAGGAGCGGGAGGTAGTGGTCGGTGGTGAGCAGGCCGAAGGACGCGAGTGCGCGCAGGAGTTGGAGTGCGATCAGGATCCGGGTCAGGGGGAAGCGGTCGGCGATGCGTCCGCCGAGAGGTGCGCCTGCGATGCCGACGGCGCCGGAGACGGCGGCGAGGGTGCCGATCTGGGCGATGGAGAGGCCGGAGACGTAGGTGAAGTACAGGACGGAGACGGCTGCCCACAGGCCGCTGCCGATGCGGTCGACGAAGGTGATGAGCAGCATCCGGTGTCCGTCGCGGCCTCCTGGCATGCGTGCGGGCCGGATGGTGGCCTCGGGTTCGGCGTCCACTGTTCCCCCTCAGCTGGAGCTTGTGTCGAGTTATGTGCTGATACATAATCAGCGACGTGGCAACACAATATGAGATCAGTGGTACGACGGCCAAGGGGATTGCCTGGTCCGTCGAAAGGGGCGTGGCCGAAGGAGCGTTGGCGCCGGGGGGCGCGCTGCCGCCGGTGCGACGGCTCGCGGACGAGCTGGGGGTGAGTCCGGGAACGGTCGCCACGGCCTACAAGGAGTTGCGGCGGCGGGGCATCGTCGTCACGCGCGGGCGGGGCGGCACCGTGGTCGCGCCGGCTCCCGCGGTGGCGTCGCGACGGCCGCCCAGGGTGCCCGCGGGGCTGCGGGACCTGGCCGGCGGACATCCCGATCCGGCCTGGCTGCCCGCTCTGCTGCCGCCGTCACGGCTCTCGCCCGGCGCCCGCTCCCATCGCTCCTCGCCCCGGCTGGCGCGGCTCGAGGAGGTGGTGCGGGACTGGCTGGGGGCGGACGGCGTCCCGGTGGAACACGTGACGTTCGCGCACGGGGCGCTGGACCTGATCGGCCGGGTGCTGTCGGTCGAGCTGCGCCCTGGGGACGCCGTGGCCATGGAGGACCCGGGGTATCACCATCTGCTGGATCTGGTCGCGGCGCTGGGGCTGCGTGCCGTCCCGGCCGCGGTGGACGACGCGGGGATGCGCCCGGAGGCGCTGCGCGAGGCGCTCGCGGCCGGGGTGCGGGCCGTGGTGTTCAGTCCGCGCGCGCAGAATCCGTACGGCGGATGTTTCTCGGCCGCCCGCCGCGACGCGCTGGCCGAGGTGCTCCGTGCCGCGCCCGACGTGCTGGTGGTGGAGAACGACCACGCCTCCGAGGTCGCGGATGCCCCGCTGCACACGGTGACGGGAGCCGCTCTGCCGCGCTGGGTGCATGTGCGGACCGTGAGCAAGTTCCTGGGAACGGATCTGCGCTGGGCGGCCGCGGCCTGTGATCCGGTGACGCTCGCGCGGCACGACGGCCGGCTGCTGCTCACCTCGGGCTGGGTCAGCCATCTCTTGCAGGAGACCGTGCACGGTCTGATGACCGACGGGGGCACGCGCGCGTTGGTGGCGCGTGCGCGCGCGACGTACGCGCTGCGTCGCACCGCGCTGGCCGGTGAGCTGAGCGCGCGGGGCATCGCCTCGCACGCGGTGAGCGGGATGAACCTGTGGGTGCCCGTACGCGACGAGTCGGCCGTGGTGAACGGGCTGCGGTCGTACGGCTGGTGGGTCGCGGCCGGGGCGAGGTTCCGGCTGGCTTCCGGGCCCGGGGTCCGGATCACGGCCGCGGCGCTGGAGCCTGCCGACGCCGCGCGGCTGGCCTCGGACTTCGCCGCCGTACTGGGCGAGTCCGAGGCCACCTACGGAGGGTGAGGCCCGCGGAGGTCAGCCGCGCTTGCGGGCGAGTTCCTCGTAGAAGCCGAGCAGGGCGAGGTTGTCGATGGAGCCGGGGTTGACCGCCTTCTCCGGCGGAGTGCCCTGCAGGAGGCGCTTGACGGGGACCTCGATGCGCTTGCCGGTGAGGGTGTGCGGGACGCCGGGCACCTCGATGATCTCGTCGGGCACATGGCGTGGCGAGAGCTGCTCGCGGATCGTCTGCTTGATCCGGTTCAGCAGGGCCTCGTCCAGGACGGCGCCGGGCGCGAGGTGCACGAACAGTGGCATCCAGTAGCCCCCGTCGGGCTGCTCGATGCCGATGACCAGGGACTCCTTGATCTCCGGCAGCCGTTCGACGACCTCGTAGATGTCGGCCGAGCCCATGCGCACGCCCTGCCGGTTGAGGGTGGAGTCTGAACGACCGTGGATGATCACGGTGCCGCGCGAGGTGACGGTGATCCAGTCGCCGTGGCGCCAGACGCCGGGGTAGGTGTCGAAGTAGCTGTCGTGGTAGCGGCTGCCGTCCGGGTCGTTCCAGAAGCGGATCGGCATCGAGGGCATCGGGTTGGTGACGACCAGCTCGCCGACCTCGTCGATGACCGGCTTGCCGCTCGGGTCCCAGGCCTGCAGATCGGTGCCGAGTCCCGGCGCCTGGAGTTCGCCGGTGTACACCGGAAGGGTCGGTACGCCGCCGGCGAAGCAGGAGCAGACATCGGTGCCGCCGCTGACGGAGGCGATCCACAGGTCCTCGCGCACCTCGTCGTGCAGCCAGCGGAAGCCGTCGGGCGGCAGCGGCGAGCCGGTGGTGGCGACGCACTTCACCGCCGAGAGGTCGTGGTCGCGCGCGGGGTGGACGCCGGCCTTGCGGCAGGCCATGACATAGGCGGCGGAGGTGCCGTAGAGGGTGGCGCCGGTGCGTTCGGCGACCCGCCACTGGGCGCCCGTGTCCGGGTAGCCGGGGCTGCCGTCGTACAGGACGATCGTCGTGCCGGTGAGCAGGCCGGAGACGAGGAAGTTCCACATCATCCAGCCGGTCGAGGTGTACCAGAAGAAACGGTCCTCGGGGCCGAGGTCGCAGTGCAGGCCGAGCTGCTTGAGGTGCTCGACCAGGATGCCGCCGTGGGACTGGACGATGGCCTTGGGCAGGCCGGTCGTGCCGGAGGAGTACAGCACCCACAGGGGATGGTCGAAGGGCACCTGCTCGAAGACGGGTTCGGTGTCCCGCGCGGTCAGGGCCGACCACGCCAGGGCGCCCTCCGGTGCCTCGGTGCCGAGCAGCGGGATGTGGACGACGGCGCGCAGGGTGGGCAGCTCGCGGCGCAGTTCGGCGACGACCTCGCGGCGGTCGTGCTCCTTGCCGCCGTAGCGGTAGCCGTCGACGGTGAAGAGCACAACGGGTTCGACCTGCTGGAAGCGGTCCAGCACACTGCGGGCGCCGAAGTCGGGGGCACAGGAGGTCCACACGGCGCCGACGGCGGCGGTGGCGAGCAGGGCGACGACGGCCTGCGGGATGTTGGGCAGGTAACCGCTGATCCGGTCGCCGGGGCGGACACCGAGCGCGCGGAGTTCGGCGGCGAGGGAACCGACCTGGCGGCGCAGTTCGGACCAGGTCACCGCGCGCGGTGCGTGGGTTTCGTCGACGTACAGGAGGGCGGGCTGATCCGCGCGGTCGGCGGCGGCACGCAGGGCGTGCTCGGCGTAGTTGAGGGTGGCTCCGGGGAACCACTGGGCGCCGGGCATCGCCCGGTCGCCGAGCACGCGTGCGTAGGGCGTCGAGAAACGGACGTCGAACCACTCGGTGACGGCTTCCCAGAACCTCTCCAGGTGGTCGACGGACCACTGGTGCAGGGCCGGGTAACCGCCTTCGGCGGGGGCGCCGTGGCGCTCGGCGGCCCAGGCCTGGAATCGGGTGATGCGTGCCTGGGCGATCCGCTCGGGATCGGGCTGCCAGAGCGGCTGGGGGTTCGCGGTCGACATGGTGGCGGCTCCCGGGCTGTGCGCGTCGTGTGCGTCGGTCCGCGCACGGCTGGGGTGTGCGCGTGACGCGGCTGACAGGGACGATGCCATGTGATCGACTTCTACACCAGGGTGTCCCCCACACAGTCCGCGTCGTGAAGATGTGCTCGCACCATGGGTGAACGGCAGTTGAACGACACGCGCGCGTGGGGCACGCAGTGGCAGGGTGAGCAGCATGGACGGTCGTGACCTGGTGCGTTCGGTGAGTGGAGTCGGTGCGGGGCGGGCGGCTCGGGGGTTGCGTACCGTCCGGGCGGCGTGGCGTCGGCGGCGGATCGACGCCGCCGCCCTGCCGCGACGTGGAGCCGAGCGGGCTCGGGTCCCGGGTCGGGTGGAGGACGTGGAACCGGGACCCGGCGGCGGACTGATCCGATTCGCGCGCTCCGAACTGCGGATCACGGTCGCCGTGAACGGGGCGGTCTTCTGGGGCTGGGACGGAGCGGGTCCGCAGCCCTCGTACGCGCTCGCCGGGAGCTGTCCGGAGGCGGATCCGCGAGCGATGCTGGAGCCGGACAAGGACGGTGGCTGGCGGGTGGTCGCCGAGCGGGTGACCGTCGCCGTCTCCCGGCACGGCGCGGTGGAGGTGCGCACGCCCGGCGGAGTGACCCTGCGGCGGGACCTGCCGCCGCGCTGGTGGGAGCCGGTCGACGGGGGCCCGGCGCGCTGGACGCAGCGGTCGGAGGTGCCGGCGGACGCGCGCTTCTTCGGCCTGGGCGGCCGGGCGTCCGGGCCCCGGCTGCGGGACGGGGCGTACCGGCTGTGGAACACCGACCCCGGCCGGGCGTTCGGCCCCGCCGACGACCCGCTGTATCTGACCATGCCGGTGCAGCTCCTGGTGGCGGACGCCGGCACGCATATGGTGTTCCACGACACGACGTGGGACGGCACGGTGGTGTTGCACGAGGGCGAGGAGGGGGCCGGGTCGGGGCACGACCGGGCGGGGCGCTGCGAGCTGCGGATGGACGGCGGCCCGCTGCGCTGCTGGGTGATCGTGGGCACCCCCGCACGCGTGCTGCACACGTGGGCCTCGCTCACCGGGGCGCCCGCACTGCCGCCCGCGTGGGCGCTCGGTCACCACCACGCGCGGTGGGGCTTCGGCAGCGAGCAGGAGGTCCGCCGGATCGTCGCCGGATACCAGGAGCGCGGGCTGCCGCTGGACGCCGTGCACCTGGACATCGACCACTACGACGGCCACCAGGTGTTCACGGTCGACCGGGAGCGGTTCCCGACGCTGCCGCAGCTCGCCGAGGAACTGCGCCGCGACGGGATCCGGCTGGTGTCGATCGTCGACCCGGCGGTGAAGGCGGCGCCGGGGAACGCCGTGTACGACAGCGGTTCTGCCGTGGACGCGTTCGTGCGGGACGCCTCGGGGCGCACGGTGCGCGGTGTGGTGTGGGCCGGGGAGTCGGTCTTCCCGGACTTCACGCACGCGCGCGTGCGCAAGTGGTGGGGCGGGCTCTACGAGGAGCGGCTGGAGCAGGGCTTCGCCGGCTTCTGGCACGACATGAACGAGCCGACGTCCTTCACCGCCTTCGGTGAGCCGACCCTGCCGCGTTCGGCCCGGCACGCCCTGGAGGGGTGTGGCGGGGATCACCGGGAGGCGCACAACGTGTACGCGCTCTGCATGGCCCGGGCGGGCTACGAGGCGCTGCGCGAGCTGTCCCCCGGTGAGCGGCCCTTCCTGTTCTCCCGGTCGGGCTGGGCGGGGCTGCAGCGCTACGGGGGCACCTGGTCGGGGGACGTGGCGACGGGCTGGCCGGGACTGCGGGCGTCGCTGTCGCTGGTGCTCGGGCTCGGGCTGTGCGGGGTGCCGTACTCGGGCCCGGACGTGGGCGGTTTCGACGGCGATCCGTCGCCGGAGCTGTATCTCAGGTGGTTCCAGCTCGGCGCGTATCTGCCGCTCTTCCGCACCCACGCGAGCCTGCGGGCGGGGCGCCGGGAGCCCTGGGCGTTCGGCCCCGAGGTGCTGGAGCACGTGCGCGTGGCGCTGCTCCAGCGACGGCGGCTGCTGCCGTACTTCGTCACGCTGGCGCACCTGGCCCGGCGCACCGGCGCGCCCTACGTGCGGCCGCTGTGGTGGTCGGCACCGGAGGACCGAACGCTGCGTGACTGCGAGGACACGTTTCTGCTCGGGGACGCTCTGCTGGTGGCTCCGGTGCTGGAGCCGGGCGCCGAAAGGCGTGCGGTGCGGCTGCCGCGCGGCCGGTGGTACGACACCGTGACGGAGGAGGTGTACGACGGGCCGGCGCGGGTCCTCGTCGACGCGCCGCTGTCGCGGGTACCGGTGTTCGCTCGCGCGGGCGCGGTCGTCCCCGTGCGCGGCGCCGACGGCGGCCTCGAGCTGGAGGTGTGGTCACCCGCGCGTGGCCGTACGGGGGGCGGTCTGGTGGTGCCGGACGCGGGGGACGCGTGGGACGAACCGGAGGTCGAACGGTACGTCGCCCGCCGCCACGGTGCTCGGGTGGTGGTCACGCGGGACCGGGAGGCGGGGTCCGCCGAGCCGCCGTACCCGGTGCGGGTGCGGGGGCTCGACTGAACCGCGTCGGTCAGACGTACCGGCCCTCGAACCAAGCCCGTACGGCCAGGGTGTGCAGCGGGAAGGCGAGTTCCTCGGGCCGGCGCAGCAGCTGCCGGCCCTCGGTCTCGTCCGTGGGAGCGGCGGGCGGGAGGCCTTCCGCCGGGCGCTCCGGGAGGAGTCCGAACAGCAGCAGGTGGCCGTCGGGCGAGCTCATGGCGTCCACGAGCCGTACGTCGCGCGCGGCCGCGTCGATGCCGGTCTCCTCCTTGAGTTCGCGCACGACGGCCTGCTTCCAGTCCTCCCGGTCGTCGATGTAGCCGCCGGGCAGCGCCGTGCCCCCGCGCGCGGGGGCGACGGTCCGGGTGATGACGACCAGGGCCGTGCCCTTGGTGTCGTACACGGGCTGGAGCGCGATCGCCACCGGGAGCGGATTGCGGTAGGCGACGGTTCCGCACGCCGGGCAGGTGCGCGGCCAGCCGGAAACGCCCTCTCCGTAGGGCGCTCCGCACGTCGAACAGTGCGAGTCCGGTGCGGAATTGGCAGTTGAGTGCTGAGTTTCGGACACGCGCGGACTGTATCCGATCGGAAGAGGGCCGTCTTGGGCAGGCGGTCAGTCTCCGCTGGTGAGCGACCTCCGGGACACGGGGAAGTCGAAGTAGGTGTCCGGGTAGGGCTCGGGCTTGTACGTGTAGTGCCACCATTCCTCGGCGAGGTTCACGAACCCGAGGCTCTCCAGGGTGTTCTTGAGCAGCAGGCGGTTGGCGCGCTGTGCGCCCTGGATGCGCGGGTCGAGGGTGTGGGCGAGGGTGTCGAAGCAGTCGAATCCGGTGCCCATGTCGACGGAGTTGTCGGGGAAACGCTCGTCCTTGGGCGCGTAGCAGGGCACGAGCGGCTGTCCGGGGTGGTAGGGGCGGGTCGGGCGGGCGGGGAGCCTCACGATCGTGAGGTCCATGGTCGAGCCGCGGCTGTGGCCGGACTTCTCGGCGATGTAACCGTCCTCGAAGAGCCGGGTCTTGTCGACGTTCGGGTAGAACTCGCCCTTCATCGCCTGGTCGTCGAGGTCCCGGGCCCAGCGGACGAAGTGGTTGACGGCGCGCTGCGGTCGGTAGCAGTCGTACACCTTGAGGGTGTAGCCCTTGCGCAGCAGGAGGAGCTGGGCCCTGTGGAGGGCCTCGGCGGCGGGGCGGGTGAGGGTGCAGATCGGCTGCTCGTAGCCGTCGATGCGCTCGCCCACGAAGTTGTGCGGCGTGAAGTAGCGGATCTCCTGGACGATCGTCGGATCCACGCTGCTCAGGGCCACGAAGTCCTTGGGCGCCCGGGGCTTTGTCGTCGCCCCGGCGGTCGCGGGGGCGGTCGTCACGGCCAGCAGGGCGGCGAGGGCGGTGACGAGACCGCGGACTGCACTGGTGAGTCGTGTCATGCCTCCTGCGTCTATCAGGAGGCATTCCGGCCGGGAAGCTCTCTGCCCATTTCCGGATCGCGGTGGCACACTTCTGACGCACCGTCAGAATTTTGATGCCCGGGGAGGGACTGTGCCGCACATCCGCACGCCCGTGGTCGATGGATGGTTCGTCGGCGACGGTGACGGCTTCCGCCTGCTCGGCACCCGGTGCGCCGCATGCGCCTCGGTCTTCTTCCCCCCTGAGAACCTCCACTGCCGCAACCCCTGGTGCCCCGGCGGCGATCTGCACGAGGTACCGCTCTCTGCGCGCGGCCGGGTCTGGTCGTACACGGACAGCCGCTACCGGCCTCCGTCACCCTATGTGAGCGATCCGGAACTTCCCTGGGTGCCGTGCACGTTGATCGCTGTGGAGTTGACGGCCGAGCGGATCGTGGTGCTGGGCCAGGCGGCTCCCGGTGTCACCGTCGCCGATCTGGCGGTGGGCATGGAGGTGGAGGTCGTTTCCGGAGTGCTCCACGAGGACGCGGAGACGACCTGGACGACCTGGAACTGGCGGCCGGCGGGGGTGAGGGCGTGACGAAGGACGTGGCGGTGCTCGGCGCGGGCATGCACCCGTGGGGCAAATGGGGGCGCTCCTTCGTGGAGTACGGGACGGCGGCGGCCCGCGCGGCGCTCGCGGACGCCGGTGTCGGCTGGCGGGACGTCGGCTCGGTCGTGGGCGCGGACACGGTGCGTGGCGGATATCCCGGGTATGTGGCGGGAGCGACCTTCGTCAGGGCCCTGGGCCGGCAGGGCGCGAAGATCGCGAGTGTGTACGCGGCGTGCGCCTCCGGGGCGCAGGCGATCGCCACCGCCCGGGCGCAGATCCTGGCCGACCTCGCCGACGTCGCACTCGTGGTGGGCGCGGACGCGGCGCCCAAGGGGTTTTTCCGGCCGGCGAGCGGCCACCGGCCGGACGATCCCGACTGGCTGCGCTTCCGGGTCCTGGGAGCGACCAATCCCGTGTACTTCGGGCTGTACGCGCGTCGGCGGATGGCGGTGCACGGGGACACACCGGCGGACTTCGCCCTGGTGAAGGTGAAGAACGCCGCGCTGGGCGCCCTCAACCCGTACGCCCGCTACCGCAAGCGGGTCACCGCCGAGGAGGTCGCCGCCTCCGCGATGGTCGCCGATCCGCTGCGGTTGCTCGACATCTGCGCCACCTCCGACGGCGGCGCCGCCCTGGTGCTCTCCAGCATGGAGTTCGCGCACCGGCACGGCGTGGCCCGGCCGGTGCGGATCCGGGCGGTGTCCACGGTGACCCCGCACTTCCCGAACCGGACCCTGGACCTGCCGGACATCGCCACGGACCCGGCGGTGGCGGTGGACGCCCCCGACGAGACCTTCGGGGCGTCCATAGCCCGGACCGCCTACGAGGAGGCCGGCATCGGCCCCGGTGACCTGTCCCTCGCCGAGGTCTACGACCTGTCCACCGCCATGGAGTTGCAGTGGTACGAGGATCTGGGGCTGTGCGGCGAGGGCGACGGGGCGAAGCTGCTGCGGGAGGGCGCGACGGCCCCCGGCGGCCGCATACCCGTCAACACCAGTGGCGGGCTCGCCTCCTTCGGGGAGGCGGTGCCGGCCCAGGCCATCGCGCAGGTCTGCGAACTGACCCGGCAGCTGAGAGGCACGGCGGGCGACCGGCAGATCGCCCGCGCGCGCGTGGGGATCTCCGCCACCCAGGGGCTGTTCGGGCACGGATCGTCGGTGATCGCGGTGAGATGAGCCGAAGGCCGGTGCGACCGTGGTGGCGTCTGTGGCTGTCCACGCTGCGTGACCACCTCGGAATCCTGCGTGAACGTCTCATGAACTGCGCCTGGGGGTGCCCGCGCAGCGCCATCATGCTCCCGTGCACTCCTGGACGGACACTCTCCGCTTCGCCTTCCAGCCGGTGGTCAACCTGAGGACGGGCGCGGTCGCCGCACTGGAGACACTCGCCCGCCCGGAGACGGGCGACATCCTGGCCGAGGCCCGCCGGGATCCCGAACTCGACGGGAGACTCGCGGTGCTGGCACTCCGCGCGGCGACGCGCAAGGAGACCCTGCTGCCGCTGCACCTGAACGTGTTCGCGGCCACCCTCGCCGACCTCGGCGGCCTCCGGCCGCTGCACGACGCCGTGCGCGCGGCCGGACGGCTGCCCTGGGAGGTGACGCTGGACGTGGTCCCGCCCTATACGCACGTGCCGCAGCGGGCCCTGCTGGAAGCGGTGGCCGCGCTGCGCGAACAGGGGTTCCGGATCAGCGCGGACGGCATCGGGGACGGCGACGTGCCGCTTCGGCTGCTCACCGACCTCTCCCCCGACCTGGTCAAGCTGGACGCCTCCCTGCTGTCGCGGCCGGCCGCGGTGCGCGCGATGCGCACGCTGTGCGAGGAGCTTCGCGCCCTGGTCGCGGTGGAGGGCGTGGAGACGGAACTGCAGTACGCGGCGGCCGTGTCGGCCGGGGCGCAGCTCGGCCAGGGCGAGCTGTTCGCGCCGCCGGCCCGGATCCCCGCGGCGGACGTATACGTTCCGCCGCGCTCCCCCGGCGCCGTCGGTGCGCCCCGGTCGGGGCCGTCCGTGCGGGAGTTCGTCCGTCCGGCCGCCGTACTGCCGGTGACCGCCCCGGCAAGGCAGGTGCGGTCACTGCTGACCGGTTCGCCTGATGTGTCCGGGGTTCTGCTGGTGGACCAGGCGGGCAGACCCGTGCGCTCGGTGCACCGCTCCCGGTTCCTGCTGTCGATGTCCGGCCGCTACGGGCACGCCCTGTACGCCGACCGGCCGGCTTTCAAACTCGGGGACGCGCCGCGCACGGTCGGGGTCGACGCCACCGCCTGGGAGGTACTGGACGTCGTCGCGATCGGCGGCCGGGACCGCACCTCCGACGACGTCGCGGTGGTCGACCGGCACGGCCGGTGCGTGGGCGTCGTACGGCTCGCGGACCTGGTGCGGGCGCTGGCCGAGAGCCGGGTCGAGGAGGCGGCCGGGCTCAATCCGCTGACCCGGCTGCCCGGTTCCGACGCGATCACGGGCGAGGTGGACCGATGGATCGCGGACGGCCGCGCCTTCGCGCTCAGCTGGCTGGACATCGACCACTTCAAGCAGGTCAACGACGGTGCCGGGTTCGCCACGGGCGACGAGCTGATCCGATCGGTCGGGCGGGCGCTGCAACAGGCGGTCGCCGGGCACGCGCGCGTGGGGCACATCGGCGGGGACGACTTCCTGGTACTGGCCGAGGAGGAGGCGCTCGATCCGCTCGTCGCCGCCGTGCTCGACACGCCCTGGTCGGCCGGAGGCCGGCCGGTCACCCTCTCGCTCGCGACCGTGGTGTGCGCGCCGGGCAGCGTGGGCGACCACCGGCAGGCCGCCGCCCGGCTGGCTCCGTTGAAGCAGGCGGCCAAGGCGCTGCGCGGTGCCAGCTGGGTGCTGGGACGGGCCGGGCTGCCCGGTCACGAGGTCCGGCGCGGAGCGGGGGCGGCGCCGGCACCGGCGGGGTACGCGGTCGTGGAACCGGGGCGGTGAAGGACCTTGCCCTGTTCGACCTTCGAGCGACGTACCGGTTGAGGACCGTGTCCCCCGCCGCCCGGCACCGTGACCCGGGCAGGGGCGCGTCGATGTCACCGTCGCCGTCGGCAACCTTGACGCCCCCCGGGCGCCGGTGAACACTTCCCGGTGTCGGCCGACATCGCCGTACATTCTCGGCGTTATCAGGCACTGTGCCACGGGTCTGTCCTGCTCCACGACCCGTCCTTCCCCGGCGATACGGCTGCGACGGCACGCTCGTCACGGACGCCGGGCGGGACTCGGTACTCCCTGTCCCCGGCTGAAGACGCCAACGGAACTTTCCTGCACGGAAGGCCGGGGCCACCGCCCCCGAAAGGCGCCAAGGGAGCCGCCATGAGCAACGGAGACATTTTCGTCGGCGAAGTCATCGGCACCGCCATCCTCGTCCTCTTCGGGGCCGGTGTGTGCGCCGCCGTCACCCTGAGATACTCCAAGGCGCGGGCCTCGGGCTGGGTCGTCATCGCGTTCGGCTGGGGCTTCGGCGTCCTCGCGGGCGCGTACACCGCCGCTCCCCTCTCCGGCGGCCAGCTCAACCCCGCCGTCACCCTCGGCATCGCCATCGACACCGGCAAGTGGGGCAAGGTCTGGGTGTATCTGCTGGGCCAGCTCGTCGGCGCGATGATCGGGGCCGTGCTGGCCTATCTGGTCTATCTCGCCCAGTTCCAGGCGAACGTCCGCAAGGAGGGCACCACGGAGGGCACGGCCGACGAACCGGTGCCGACGCTGGGCGTCTTCTCGACCATCCCGGAGATCCGGAACCCACTGGCCAACCTCGTCACCGAGATCATCGCGACCGTCGCGCTGGTCCTGCCGATCCTCGCCTTCGGGCTGACGAAGGGGCTCGGCGAGTCCGGTACCACCGTGCTGATCGTCTCGCTGCTCGTCGTGGGCATAGGGCTCTCCCTGGGCGGCCCCACCGGTTACGCCATCAACCCCGCCCGCGACCTCGGCCCGCGCATCGTGCACACCTTCCTGCCGATCCCCAACAAGGGCAGCTCCGACTGGGGTTACGCCTGGATCCCGGTCGTCGGCCCCCTGATCGGCGGGGCCATCGCCGGCGCCCTCTACAACACGGCCTTCTGATCCGCCGTTTCCCGCCCCTTCGGCCCCGAACGCCGACCTCGTCCCTCTCCCCCGCAACGCGCCCCTCCGACCAGCGACCCGACCCAGCGACCCAGGGGACTGCCATGACGGACACCGCCGACACCTACGTCGCCGCCATCGACCAGGGCACCACGTCCAGCCGTTGCATCGTCTTCGACCACAGCGGCGCCATCGTCGCCGTCGACCAGCGCGAACACCGCCAGATCTTCCCCAAGCCGGGCTGGGTGGAGCACGACGCGACCGAGATCTGGTCCAAGGTGCAGGCCGTGGTCGCCGGCGCGCTCGCCAAGGCCGGGCTGCGCGCCGACCAACTGAGCGCGCTCGGCATCACCAACCAGCGCGAGACCACCGTCCTGTGGGACCGCGCCACGGGCAAACCCGTGCACAACGCGATCGTGTGGCAGGACACCCGGACCGCGGCCCTGTGCGGCGAACTGGGCGGGACGGACGGCCAGGACCGCTTCCGCGAGCAGACCGGACTGCCGCTCGCCAGCTACTTCTCCGGTCCCAAGGCGGCCTGGCTGCTGGACGACGTGCCCGGCCTGAGGGAGCGCGCAGAGCACGGCGAGATCGCCTTCGGCACCATCGACTCCTGGCTGATCTGGAACCTCACCGGCGGCACCGAGGGCGGCCGGCACGTCACCGACGTCACGAACGCCGGCCGCACCATGCTGATGAACCTGGAGACGCTCCAGTGGGATCCGGCCATCCTGTCCGTCATGGACATCCCCGAGGCGGTGCTGCCGGAGATCCGGTCCTCCGCCGAGGTGTACGGCACGGCCGTCGGACAGCTCTCCGGGGTGCCCGTGGCCTCCGCGCTGGGCGACCAGCAGGCCGCCGTCTTCGGGCAGGCCTGCTACGACGTGGGCACCGCGAAGAACACCTATGGCACCGGCAGTTTCCTGCTGCTGAACACCGGCGACCGGCCGGTGCCCTCCAAGAACGGGCTGCTGACGACGATGGGGTACAAGATCGGCGGGGAGGCGCCGGTCTACTGCCTCGAGGGTTCCATCGCGACAACGGGTGCGCTCGTCCAGTGGTTCCGCGACCAGCTCGGGATCATCCGCACCGCCGACGAGATCGAGACACTGGCGGCGAGCGTCGAGGACAACGGCGGCGCCTACATCGTGCCCGCGTTCTCGGGCCTGTTCGCGCCCTACTGGCGCTCCGACGCGCGCGGTGTCGTCACCGGCCTCACCCGGTACGTCACCAAGGCCCACCTGGCGCGGGCGGTGCTGGAGGCGACGAGCTGGCAGACCCGGGAGGTCGTGGACGCCATGTACCAGGACTCCGGAGTACGGATCAGCACTCTGAAGGTCGACGGCGGCATGACCAAGAACAGCCTGCTCATGCAGCACCAGGCGGACGTCCTCGGCGTGCCGGTGATCCGGCCCCGGGTCTCGGAGACGACCTGTCTGGGTGCCGCGTACGCGGCCGGTCTGGCGACGGGCGTGTGGAACGACCTGGACGAGCTGAAGTCCCACTGGCAGCAGGACGCGCAGTGGACACCGGCGATGGAGCCCTCGGTACGCGACCGCGAGTACCGCAACTGGCGCAAGGCCGTGGAGAAGAGCTTCGGCTGGCTGGAGGAGGACGGAGCGTAGCGGGATCGCGCACGCGCGCGTGCCGGCTCCGCTCCGAAGAGTTGCGGCACGCACGCGTGAAGGGTCCTCACCGGACCACGGCCCGTACCCCGGTCGGCGGGGGTACGGGCCGTGCCCGTGGGTCGGCCGGGGAGGTCCCCCGGCCGGCCGTGGCAAACGCCCCGTCGGTCAGCCGAGGGCGGCCCGGCGGCGGTCCGCCCCATGGTCCATCGCGTGCCGGACTACTCCGATGAGCACCTCCTTGACCGATTCCCGCTCCCGCGCGTCGCACAGCAGCACGGGGACGTCGTCGTCCAGGTCGAGAGCCTGCCGGACCGTCTCGGCCGGGTAACGGGCCGCTTCCTCGAAGCAGTTGACGCCGACGAGGAAGGGGATGCCACGCCGCTCGAAGTAGTCGACGGCGGCGAAGCAGTCCTCCAGACGGCGGGTGTCGGCGAGGACCACGGCTCCGAGCGCGCCCTCGGACAGCTCGTCCCACATGAACCAGAACCGTTCCTGCCCAGGTGTGCCGAACAGGTACAGCACCAGGTCCTCGCGCAGGCTGATCCGGCCGAAGTCCATGGCCACGGTGGTGGTGTGCTTGCCCTCCACCCCGCTGGTGTCGTCGATGGGGCGGCTCGCCTCGGTGAGTAGTTCCTCGGTGCGCAGCGGCCTGATCTCGCTGACGGCGCCGACGAGGGTCGTCTTGCCCACGCCGAAGCCGCCTGCCACCAGTATCTTGAGCGTGACGGGCTCGACCGGGGACGCGCCGCGCTCGGAACGCCCGAAGATCATCGGTCTCTTCTCCTGCTCGAAGGGTCCTGCTCGAAGGGTCCTGCTCGAGGGGTCCTGGGCGACGTTCACAGTGCCCGGAGGCCGTTGATCACGTCGCGCAGAATCCTCTCGTCCGGCAGCTCGGCCGGCGGCACCGGACGTGTGACATGGACGAGTTCCGCATGCACGAGGTCGCCGACGAGAACGCGCACCACGCCGACCGGCAGGTCGAGTCCGGCGGCGAGTTCGGCGACCGACTGCGGCTCGCGGCGGCAGAGCCCGACGATCTCCACGTGTTCCGGCGCCAGCGTCGGGTCCGTTTCCGGGTCCGCCACGTCGGGTTCGGTGACGACCACCGCGATCAGGTCGAGCCGGTGCTGGGCCGGACTTGTGGTGCGGCCGCGTGTCATGGCGAAGGGACGGACGACCGGTCCGGCCTCGTCGTCGAACCAGTGGTTGCTTCCCTGCCCGTCTGTGCTCATGACATCTCACTACCCGTCTGCGGGCAGATCGGTGCGCGGTGCGCTGCCCAGATGTGCGCCGACCCTCTTGACCAGGAGGGTCATCTCGTAGGCGACCTGGCCGACGTCGGAGTCGGCGTCGGACAGGACGGCGAGGCAACTGCCGTCCCCGGCGGCCGTGACGAACAGGAAGGCGTCGTCCAGTTCGACCACCGTCTGCCGGACGCCGCCCGCCTCGAAGTGGCGGCCCACGCCCTTGGCCAGGCTGTGGAAGCCGGACGCGACGGCGGCCAGATGCTCGCTGTCCTCGCGGGTCAGGTCCTTGGACACACCCGTCGGAAGCCCGTCGCCGGACAGGATGACGGCCTTGCGGATGCTGGCGACCCGGTCGACCAGGTCGTCCAGGAGCCAGTTGAGGCCTCCCTTGTCGGTCGCCGTGTGGCCGGTCGCCTTCGGTGCGGTCATCGACCGTCCCCCTTAGTCGTTCCTTGTGCTGTGCCGTCATGGGCGTCGTCGCCCCCGGCGTTCTCCCGCCGGCCGCGCTGCCAGCCGCGCTGGAGCGAGGCCATCCGGCTGCGAACCTCCTCGGCGTCGCGTTCCGCGGGCTGCGCCGCGCGCTCGGTGCGCCGCGCGGTGTCCTGCTTGAGCTGGGGGGCCAGACTGGCCTGCCGTATGCGCCGGGGCAGTGGGCCGGTGGCCGGTGGGGCTGCGGCCGGGTCGTCGGCCGTGTGACCGCCGTGTCCGGGGGCGCCACTCGCCGGTGCCGCGCCGTCGCCGGCCAGCGCTCCGCTGCCGCGGCGTGTCGGTCCGTCGCCGTCGCCGGTGCGGTGCGCCGCGCTGTCACCGGGAAGGGCCCGCTCGTCCCCACCGGCAGCCGCGCGGTCCTCCTCA
Source organism: Streptomyces sp. NTD91 (assembly GCF_059510455.1). Classification (NCBI taxonomy): domain Bacteria; kingdom Bacillati; phylum Actinomycetota; class Actinomycetes; order Kitasatosporales; family Streptomycetaceae; genus Streptomyces; species Streptomyces sp. NTD91. The sequence continues at coordinate 201,227 of NZ_JCAJZW010000009.1, read as the reverse complement.
CGGGTGGCTCCACCTACGCCGTCGTCGGAGCGGCGGCGCCGGGGCAGGGCGGCGAGGCCGGACGCTGCGTCGGTGTTCTGGTCGGCGGGCTCGTCGCGGTCCCCGGCCCGGTCCGCGGGGTCGGCGGCGGCTGCGGTCCGGGCGCGGCGCGGCAGCGCGGGAACGCCGGTCCCGTCCACGGACGACGGTTCGCCGTCCCCGGCCCGGTCCGCGGGGACCGCAGCGGCAGCGGTTCCGGCGCGGCGCGGCAGCGCGGGAACGCCGGTCCCGTCCACGGACGACGGTTCGCCGTCCCCGGCCCGGTCCGCGGGGTCGGCGGGGCCCCGGGAAGTGGTGGTGGGCCGGCGGGTCGGGAGGGGAGCCGGTGCGTCGGTGCCGGGGCGACGGGGCCCGACGGAGGGCTGCTGGTCGCGTTCGTCACGGCGGGAGCGCCGGCCGGTGACGGGCTTGCCGTGCGAGCTGACCAGTTTCGGGGTCTGCCGGCGCGACAGGGGTATGGGCCCGGTGCCGCCGGCCTCGGCGGACGGCGAGGGCACTTCGTCGTCCGTGCCGGAACGGGAGCCGCGGGGCCGGAACAGCCCTCCGCGCTCGCTGTCCTCGTCGGCCAGGACACCGGGGAAGTCGTCGATGGCGTCCAGGTCCACCGGCGCCTCCAGCTCGACCGGGCCGTCCAGCAGCGAGGTGGGCAGGCCGGGAAGCTGCGCCGGCGCCATGGACCGTGCGCCGGCCAGGCCCGTCTGTCCGGTTCCCTTCGCCGGCCGGTCCCGGTCGAGGCGGAAGCCGAGGCCGTTGGTGTCCGGTACGTCGTCGGACAGCAGCGCGTCCGGGATGAAGACGACGGCGGTGGTGCCGCCGTACGGCGAGGGCTGGAGGGAGACCCGGACGTTCTGCCGTTGGGCGAGACGGCTGACCACGAACAGGCCGAGCCGGTCGGTGTCGGACAGTTCGAACTCGGGCGTCTCCGCCAGCCGCAGATTGGCGTCCAGGAGCGCCTCGGCCGTCATGCCGAGTCCCCGGTCGTGGATCTCCAGCGTGAAGCCGTTGGCGACCCGCTCGCCGAGCACCTGGACGGCGGTGTGCGGGGGCGAGAACACCGTGGCGTTCTCGAGCAGTTCGGCGACGAGATGGGTGAGGTCGGCGACGGCCGGACCGGTGACGGCGACCCTGGGCAGACGCCGTACCTCGACGCGTTCGTAGTCCTCGACCTCGGCGACGGCGGCCCGTACGACGTCCATCAGCTGCACCGGGCGTCGCCACTGCCGGGAGGGCGCGGCACCGGAGAGGATCACCAGGCCCTCGGCGTGCCGGCGCATCCGGGTGGTGAGGTGGTCCAGGCGGAAGAGGTCGGCGAGTTCGTCGGTGTCCTCGGTGCGGCGCTCCATCGTGTCGAGGAGGGTGAGCTGCTTGTGCAGCAGCACCTGGCTGCGGCGGGCGAGGTTGACGAAGACCTCGGAGACGCCCGCGCGCAGTTCGGCCTGTTTGACGGCGGCCTCGACGGCGGCGCGCTGAAGCGTGTTGAGGGCCTGCCCGACCTCGCCGATCTCGTTCCTGTCGTACTCCAGGCGCGGCACCTCGGTCTCGATGTCGACCTGTTCGCCCGCGGACAGGCGGCGCATCACGCTGGGCAGTCGGACGCCGGACGCCTCGTGTGCCTCCAGACGCAGCTGGCGCAGGTCGCGGATGAGGCGGCGGCCGACCCGGACCGACAGGACGAGGGAGAGCACGAGCGCCACCAGGCCGAGCAGCCCCGCGACGGCGGCCTGCAGGATGACGCCGAGGGCCACCGGGCGCGTACGGTCCTGGAAGCGGTCGCCCACCTGGTCGTCGAGGGTGCCGAGGTCGTCGAGGACGCTCGCCGCCGCCGAGTCCCAGCTCTGCGCGGTGACACCGCGCGGGGTGCCCGACTCCGAGTCGACGACGGTGTGTTCTGCCGTGCGCAGCGGGGCCGTGGTGGCGTTCTTCCAGAAGCGCTCGTAGTGGTCGCGCTCGGCGGCGGGCAGCAGCGGCAGGCTGACGTCGTACAGGACGGTGCGCTGGGCGGCGAGGTCGGCGATGTCACGGGTCTCGGCGCGGGTCAGCCGGCCGACGACGAGCGAGGAGCCGAGCAGCGCGTCCTCACGGGAGAGCAGTTCGCGGGCACGGGCGATGTTGACCATCGCGCGTGCCTGAGCGTCGAGTCCGACGTCGTCGATGCCTTCGAGGGAGGCGAGCAGCGTGAAACAGGGGTCGACGAGCCGGTTGTAGAGGTCGTAGGCCTCGGCGCGGGCGACCGTGCCCTCCTCGACGCTGCGGCGCAGGGTGTCGAGGCCGTCGAAGGCGTCCAGGACGGCGGTCAGGCGGTCGTCGTCGGCCGGGTCCAGGCCGTCGAAGACGTGCTGACCGCCGGCGTTCCTGCGCATCTCGGTGATCGCGCGGTCGGTGGCGGTGCGGGTGCGCTGCAGCGCGGAGAGGGCGTCGGCGGCTCTGGGGTCGGCGAGGTAGACGAGGGTCTGGCGGCGTTCCTGCTGGAGTGCGCGGATGGCGTCCTCGGCGGGATATCCGATGTCCTGCTGGACGTCCTTCACCTGGAATAGCCGGGCGACTTCGCGCCCTGTGAGTACCGTTGCGAAGCCCCAGACGGCGGTCAGCGACACCAGCGGCACGAGAAGCAGCGCCACGATCTTCCGGCGGATGGACTTCCCGCGAAAGCGCATGGCCTCCCCCAGCTCGACCCCCGCCGGCCGGGGGTGCACATGTGCGTCAACAAACGGCGCGAGCCTACTACCGCCCACAGTTAACTCGAAGACATGTCCGGAGGGCGAACTTCCGCTGCGTCGGCGAGACATGGCGAGTTGTCCGGGCATTGCGGGAGATTGCCACCGCGATCCGGCGCCCGAGCCCGGACGGATCCGCGTCTCGTTACCGGGTGGTTGGCTGGAATTTTTCGCCGGTCGGGAATCATCGGGCGATCCCGTTCGTCCTTCTCCACGGGAAATGGGGGCGGAATGGGCCACAGGAGCCGCATCCCGCACCCCGGCGGCGTAAAACAGCGCAAGCCGGGCACCACTGGGGAGTCGGAGTCTTGTGACGCCGGGGCGAGCGGTCTGGCGGTGGGGAGTGACACGATGATGGGCACTGCGGAGCGGCGCGAAGCGCCCGAGAAGAGCGTCGCAGGGCGCTCGGCGGCGGAGCGCGTCCTGGAAGCACCGGATCGCGACATTCCGGCGCCTGGGCGCGCCGGGGAAGACGAGCGGCGGTACTACCGGCAGTTGTGGGTCGAGGAGCCGGCCAAACGGCATCCGCTGCCGGATCCGGTGCGTACGGCGGCGGTGCGGGCGCTGCTGATCATCGCGGTGACGCTGATACAGGCGATGGTGGCGTTCCTGTGCACGATGGCCGGGTCCTGGCTGGCGTTCCCCATGGTGATCAGCAGCGTGGTGAGCACGGTGGTCGCCACCTGGGCCGCGGTCGACGTGTGGGTGACCCGCCAGGTGTGGAACCAGCGGTACGGCGTGGTCTCGGAGCCGAGCAGCACGGCCCGCTCGCTCCGCCGGGAGCGGCGAGCCCGGCGACGCGAGGAGCGCGCGGTCCTGCGCGAGCAGGACCGGATACGCCGCCGGGGCGGCACCGGGCAGCTGTCCCATCCCTGAGCTCCCCGGGCCCCGCCGCTACGGCGCGGTCGGCGTCGGCTTCCTGAACATCCGCGTCGCCGTGATCTCGCTGTGCACCGCCTCTCCGGCCTGGGGCTGCCGGGGCAGTCCTGGCCGAAGGTGTTCCTCCACGCTGATGTACTTCAGGCCGGCCCTGAGGTCGGCGTCGTTGCGCAGACGGATGACCAACGGGAACTCGGCCAGGGCGGTCGTGTCGAACAGACCGGTGGTGTAGAGCAACTGCACGCCGAGCGCGTCCGACACGGCCCGCTGCAGCTCCAGCAGGTAGGTGGCGTTGGCGCGGCCGATCGGGTTGTCCAGGAACAGCGTGCCGGCGTGGCGGTGCTTGTCCCGGCCCCGGTCGTTGCTGCGCAGCGCGGCCATCGTGCAGTACAGGGCGATGGCCGCGGTGAGCAACTGGCCGCCGGAGAAGACGTCGCCCATCTGTCCGACGGGGACGCGTTCGGCGCGCAGGACGGCGTCGGGCTTGAGGATCTCGACGGCCACACCCTTGGGCTGGAGCGCCGCCGCGACACCGCGCAGCAGCAGCGACATGCCGTCCCGGCGCAGATCGGAGTTCTTCTTCACGGCCGCGCGCGTGGCGTCGTCGATGACCTCGCCGAGGCGTTCGGTGAGCGTGGCCTGATCGGGCTCCTCGAAGCGGATGCGCAGGAACTCCTGGCCGGACCACTCGCCGAGGCCCTCGGGCAGCCGGGAGAGCCGCTGCGCGGACCTCAAGGTGGCGAGGGCGGACTCCACGAGGCCCCGGAGGCGGTCCACGATGGAGTCGCGGTTGCGTTCCAGCTGGGCCAGCTCGTCGGTCAGGACGCGCAGCCGGGGCGCGAAGGCGTCGGCCCACTTCTGCGCGTGCTCGGGCAGCGCGGATGCGGGCAGTTCGCGGATCTGCTGCCGGGCGGGGGTGCGGACCTGCTCGTAGCGCGTGGAGTTGGCGTGCCGGACGAGGATGTCGCTCGCCTCGCGCACGGCCGCCTCGGCGGCGGACAGGTCGGCGGCGCAGCCGCGCAGCGAGCGGCGGGCCTCGGCGGCGGAGTGCCGGGCCTCCTCCAGGTTGCCGGGGTACGGCTCCGGCTCCTCCTGTTCCTCCTCCGGAACGTGCTCGCGCAGCAGGTCGCGGAGCATCGCGGCGATCTCGTCGAAGCCGCCGGCCGCGTCCTCGGCGGCCCGGTGGGCCTCCAGCAGCTCGGCGTGCGCCGCGCGGGCCTCGGCCAGCGCCTCGGTCCGGGCGGCGAGTTCGGCCGTCGCGGTGCGCAGCAGGGCCTGGGCGTGCTCGGCGTCGCGGGGGACGAGTTCCTCGGGCAGTTCGGTGTGCGCGTCGCCGTCCAGGGGGGCGTGCCTTTCGGCCTCGCCGCGCAGCCGGCCGAGCTGTTCGCTCGCGCTGGACATGCGGGTCTCCAGCAGCTGCACCAGCTCCTCCGCGCGTGCGGCGGCGGCCTGCCGGGAGGGCCCGTCGGAGCCGTCCGGTGACTGGAGCAGCTGCTCGGCCCGGGTGCGGACCTTGTTGCTGAGCCGGTCGAGTTCGGCGCGGGCTGCGCTCTCGTCGCTCTCCGCACGGGCCTGCTCGGCCCGCAGGTCGGCCCCGACACCGACCTTCTCGTACACCTGGGAGGCGGCCCGGTAGGCCTCGCGCAGGGCGGGCAGGGAGGTCTTGGGGGCGTCCGCGTCCTCGACCGGCAGGTCGTCGGGGGCGCCGGCGATCTCGGAGCGCTCGCCGCGCAGGGCACGCGCGGTGCGGCGGGCGTCGTCGGCGGCGCGCTGGGCGCCGCGGCGGTCCTCGTCGGCTGCGCGGGCGCGCTCCAGGCAGGCCTGGGCGCGGGCCTCGTACTCGGCGGCCTCGTCGGCGAGTTCACGCAGCCGGGCATGCCAGCCGGCGCGCTCGCGCAGCCGGTAGGCGAGTCCGGCGAGGGCGTCGGCGGCGCGGCGGGCCTTCTGTGCGGCCTCCTGCCGTTCGTCGCGGACCTGCACGGCCTCGGCGGCGGCCTCGTCGGTCTCCGCGCGCACCGTACGGGCCTCGGCCAGTTCGGCCTCGGTCTCCTCGGCGAACGCGCGGGTCTCCTGGGCCGCCCGGGCCAGTTCGGTGAGGCGTCCGGCGGGGCAGCCGGTGCGCCAGGAGGCGAGGCGGGCGGCCAGTTCACGGTCCTTGCCGAGCCGGGCGGCGAGGGCGCGGATCTCCTCGTCGCGCTCGGCGGCCCGGGCGCGCAGCGCCTGGCGTTCCTCGTCGGCGGCGTGCTCGTCGTGCATGGCCGGGTTCGGCGGCACGAGGAAGACGTCGCCCGGCGCGGCGTCGGCGGCGGGGGCCGGGGCGAGCAGGGCGGCGGCCGTGCCGACGGCGACGGCGGAGCGGGGCAGCAGGGCGGCGTCTTCGAGGGCTTCACGAGCACGCGCGTGTGTGTCCGGGTCGGTGATGATCACGCCGTCGACCAGCTCGGGGCGGGCGGCGAGCACGCGCGCGTGGTCGGCGGGGTCGACGGCCTGGGCGAGGTAGCGCCAGCCGGGCAGTGCCGGGATGCCGTGTTCGCCGAGGTACTCCACCGTGGCCAGGACGTCGGGGCCGGGCGGCAGCAGTCCACCGTCACCGAGCGCGCCGAGGATCCGGGAGTCGTCGGCGGCGGCGGTGCGCAGTTCGAAGAGGTGCCGCTCGGCGGTCGAGACGGCGTCGTCGAGGAGTTCACGCAACTCGTCGGCGAAGCGGTCGAGTTCGTCGGGGGTGAGGGGGCCTTCGGCCGGGCGCCGGGCAGCGCCGGACGCGTCGTCCGCCACGTCCGGGGAGACGCCCGTACGGCCGTGCGCGGCAGGCACCGCCTCGGCGCGGGCGCCGGACGCCGCCTCGCCGGCGCCCGTCCTGCCGGCCCGGTCACCAAGGGCGTCGTCGGCACCGGTCCGGGGCCCGGGAACGTCGGCCCGACCGGTCCCGGGCGCACCGGGCAGGCTGAGCAGTTCCGCGAGCCGCTCCTCGGCGGCCAGGGACTCGGCGAGCCGCCGCTCGGCCTCGTAGGCGCGCTGGGCGGCCGTCGCGGCGTCCGCCGCGCGGGCCGCGGTCAGTTCGGCGCGTGACTCGGCGGCGGCGGCCTCGCGCGCGTGCTCGGTGGCCTTGCGGGCGGCCTCGCGAGCCGTGTCCCAGGCGGCGACCGCACTTTTCTCGGCGTCACTCGCGGCGAGAGCGGCACGCGCCGGGTCGGCGTCCGGGGCGCTGTCGTCGAGCCAGCCCGCGCGGACGGCCTCGGCGGTCTCCTGCTCGACCTCGGCGAGGCGCTGGCGCAGATGCCCGGCCTCGCTGCGGGCGCGCTGTGCCTCGGTCGCGGCGGTGGTGGAGTCGCGGTAGGCGGAGTCGGAGGCCTCCTGGAGGGCGGCGGAGCGTTCCTCCTCCTCGTTGGCGAGGGCCTCGGCGCGCTCGGCGGCCGCGTGCAGGGCCCGTACGAGGTCCACGGCGGCCTTGGCGCGGGCGGCGAGCGCGGGCGCGGCGTCCCGCTCGGCCTCCTGGATGGCGGCGGACACGCGCGCGACGCGGTCGGCGGCGGCGCGATGCCGCAGCACGGCCTCGGCGGCCTGCCAGGCGGAGTGCAGGGTGCGGGCGTCGGCCACTTCGCGTTTCTGCGCGGCGGCCGACTTCTCCGCGGCGGCGAGCGCCAGGGAGGCGTGCCGGTAGGCGAGTTCGGCGGCGATCAGGGCGCTGCGCTCCCGGCCGCCCTCGGAGTGGGTGACGGCGTAGGCGGCGGCCGTGACCCGCTGTGCGAGGTCGGCGGCGCGCACCCGCTCCTGCACCGCCCGCGCGGACAGCCGCCGGCCGAGGGTGCGGGTACGGCGCTCGGCGCCGGCGTGGACGTCACGCGCGCGTGCGCGGGCCTCGGCGGCCTCGACGATCCGCCCGAGCAGGTCGACGGAACCGGCGGTGAAGTCGCGTTCGGCGATCAGCTCGGCGCGCCGGCCGAGCTTGTTGCCGAATCCGCTGACGAGGTCGGCGAGACCGTCGGTGTCCCGGGTGTCGGTGACGGCGCGCAGCAGCAGGTCGGTGAAGTCGGAGTCCTTCTTGACCGCGAAGAGGCCGGCCGCCTCGCCCTCGTCGGCGTTCATCTCCCGCTGGTAGCGGAAGAGTTCGGGGTCCAGGCCGAGGTCGCCCAGGTGCTCGATCCAGCGGTCGTGGATCTCCTCCCAGTGCGCCTCCAGGTGCGGGTAGGCCTTGCCGGCCTCCGTCAGGGCGTCGCGGAAGCCCTTCATGGTGCGCCGGCGGCCATGGGCGCCCGAAGTACCCTCGGCCGGCGGCCGTACGGCGGTGGACTCGGCGACCGGCAGATTGTCCAGGCTCAGCCCCGGGCCGGGCCGGAACGAGTACCAGGCCTCGGCGAACCTGCGCGGGTCGTTGGACACCTGCCGTCCGCGCCACTCGCTCACCTTGCCGACGACCACGCACTCGCCGGTCTGCACGTGCTGCCACTCCAGGGCCACGTGCCCGCAGTCGTCCGCGAGCAGGAACTTGCGCAGCACACCGGAGCTGGCGCCGCCGAGGGTGTTGCGGTGGCCCGGCAGCATCACCGAGAAGATCAGCTTCAGCAGCACGGACTTGCCGCCGCCGTTCTCCAGGAAGAGCACCCCCGCGGGCGCGGGGCGGCGCGGCGGGCCGGACGGCTCCTCCTCGAAGAACTCCGCCTGCGTGGGCGCCGGGTCGGGCACGGGCTCGCCGACGCCCCGCAGGTCAAGCACGGTGTCGGCGTAGCGCGCACCGGCGGGACCGATGGAGTAGAGGCGGACCCGGGACAACTCGTACATGGCGGACTCTCGTCGTAATTCTTCGGAAATCGTGCGGTGGTTCTGGGGTTCAGGAGTGGAACGGCAGCCCGGCGTCGGCCACCAACTCCAGGTCGTCGGTGTCCTCGGCGGGCAGCAGGCTGGCCGTGCCGTCGGTCACCGGGACCACGCCCAGCTCCAGCAGTTCGGCCAGCGCGGCGCTGCCGGCCATGTCGCGGACCTGGAGCTGGTAGCGGGCCGTGGTGCGGTACGTGCCGCCGTTGTCGTCGCCGGTGCGCTGCAGGAAGCCCGAGTCGGTGAGGAAGGCGAGGGCCTTGGCGACGATGCCGGTGGTGGAGGCGGCCGGACGGCGGGCGTCCTTGGTGGCTCCGGTGGCGCTGCGTCTGGCCCAGATCCGCCAGGCGGCCTCGAGTCCGGGTGCGTCGGTCGCCGGGTCGGTGTTCTCGCCGCGCTCCTCGGCCCGCTGCTCCAGGCGTCGGCAGGCCTGCCGTACGAAGGCGTCGACGCCGTTGACGGTGACGCGGCCGATGTAGGTGTCGTCGGCCAGGTCCTCCGGGCGCGGGAACGCCAGGGCGGCCACGGCGAGATGGGCCAGTCCGTGCAGGAAGCGGTCGCCGGAGTCAGCGGCGGTGCGACGCGCGTAGTCGCTCATGCGGACGGCGAACACCGAGTCCTCGGCGGCGGTCACGGCCATCCCCGCGCGCGGGGACACCTCCAGCACGACGAGCCCCAGGCCTGCGGCGACGGCGTCGGCGAGCCGCGCGAACGCCGGGTCCTCTCGGTAGCGCCGCAACAGCTCCGTGTACTCCTGGTCCCGGGCGGGCTGCAGTCTGGGCTGGAGCCCGAAGGCGACGAGCCGCGCCGCGTCGGCGGCGTCGGCGGGGGTGACGGCGGCGGGTGCCGACGGGGCGGACGGCTCCGCCTCACTCCACTCGACGTGCTCGCTCACGGCTGTGACTCCTTGCGTCGGTGCTCACTCATGCTGCTTCGGTCCGGTCCGCGGCCATCCCCGCCGCGTCCAGCAACGCGGTCCCCACGATCAGGTCGGCCCCGCCGAACTCGGGATCGTCCAGCTCGGTCCCGTCGTCCACGGCGAACAGCAGCTTCTCCTCGCCCTGCCGGTAGGCGGTTCCCACCGCCGGGCTGGCCGCGTGGACCGCCAACAGCGCCACCAGGTAGGCCAGATCCGGGTCACCGGTGCGCCGGGCCTCGGCCAGGAGCCCCGACAGTCTGCGCGGAGCGTCGGCCGGGAGGTCCAGCAGCTCCGTCGCGGCGGCCAGTTGCTCCTCGCTGAACCGGCTGTCGTCCGGCGTGGCGATCAGGTCGGGCTCGGGCATCTCCGCGCCCAGGTGCTCCCGCTCGACGGGCGGCGTCAGCAGTATGTCGACGAGGTCCGCCAGCCGGACGGACGCCGGCGTGCGCAACCCCGTGCCGTTCGCGAAGAACGCGTCCGTGACCCGGACGGCGCGCTCCAGGGGCAACGGCAGCACCGGGGCGAGGAGATGGCCGTACAGGTCCGTCCCGGACGCCGTCGAGGGTGTGGCGAAGGCCTGCCGGTCCTGCTCGGCGCGGAACAGCGGGCCCGCCTCCAGCAGCCGTGACTGGAGCTGGGTGTGCCGCCGGATGCAGTCCTTGACGATGTCGACCAGCTCGGCGGCGCGCCGCTTGTGCTCGGGTTCCTCGGTCTCGTCGCGGGCCTTGCGGATGTTGGTGAGGATCGCGTTCTCGTGACGGTAGCGGTCGGCCACGTGGTCCAGGGCCTCGGCGATCATGTCGGGCACGGCGTCGAGCCAGTCCACCGCGCGGACGTTGCGCCGGGTGGCCTCCAGGGCCCGGCGCAGGGTCTCCGAGTACTGCACCGTGCGGTAGCGGGCCTGTTCGGCCGCGAGCTGGGCATCGGCCAGCCGGCCGCGGCTGATCAGCACCTCCAGCTTGACCTCGGCGGCGATCTGGGCGCTGGTGACGTCGGTGTCGAGGGCGCCGACCAGGACGTTGACCGCCTCGTCCGTCGTGCGCAGGTAGACCGTGCCGCCGGGGCCGGGGACCTCCTCGATCAGCTTGAAGTCGTAGTCCCGCCGGACGTATGTGCCGTCGGGGGCGAAGGTGCCGTAGACGGCGCGGAAGCCGCGGTCCACGCTGCCGACGTTGATCAGGTTCTCCAGGACCCAGCGGGCCACGCGCTCGTGCTCGGCGGTCGGCCGGTGCGGGGCCTGGGCGGCGACGCGCGGGAGGAGCCGGGCCACGATCTGCTCGTGGTCGGCTCCCGTGTCGAAGTCCATGTTGAGCGTGACCAGGTCGATGGCGGCGAGGGCCACCTCGGCCATGCCGTACACCGAGTACTCACCGGCCAGGTTGGCCTTGCGCGCGTCGAGGTCGTGCAGCGGCGCGGTGCAGGCGAGCGCGCGCAGCCGCCGCGCCAGTCCCTCGTCGGCGGCCGGGCCCAAAGCCGGGCGCGGCCCCACGCTGAACTGGGGCGGAACGCTGTCCGTCGATGCAGGCGAAGTCACGGTGCACAGACTAGGTCCTCGGTCTGACATCGACCCAAACGAGCGGCTCCGCCGGTTTGGTCGGGGCGGTGCGGGCCGTGTGGCGGATGCGGGCCGGTGCGGGCCGGTCGGGTCCCGCGGCGGAGTCGCGTGCCCGTCACGGGGCGACCCGGCGGCGGTAGACCTCCACCACCCGTTCCAGCGAGTCCGCGAGGTACCTCTCCAGCAGGCGTTCCGCCTCACGGTTGTCCCCGGTCTGCAGCTCCCGCAGGATCTCGCGGTTGCGGACGAGGTAGGGCTCGTGCAGCCGGCGCGGGTCGTCGACGACGTGGAAGGCGAGCCGCAGCTCGGCGAAGACGCTGCGCATCAGTTCGTCGGTGCGTTCGCTGCCCGCGAGGGCGACGAGTTCCCGGTGGAAGTGGATGTTCGCGGTGCCCAGCGCCTTCCAGTCCTGCTCCGCGCTCGCCGCCTCTCCCTCGACGACCGCGGCGGCCACCCGGTCCAGCCGGTACGGCGGCTCGCCGAGCCCGCGTACGACGGCGCACTCGACCAGCGAGCGCATGCGGTAGATGTCCTCGACGTCCTCGACGGTCAGGACCCGCACGAACACACCGCGGTTGAGCTCGTGGACCAGCAGCCGCTCGTGCGTGAGCAGCCGGAACGCCTCGCGCAGGGTGTTGCGGGAGACACCGAGCGCCCCGCCGATGCCGTCCTCGGACAGCCGGGTGCCGGGCGGGAAGTACCCGTCGGCGATACGGCTCCGGAGGATGTCGGAAACCCGCTCGGCCGTGCTGGTACGTCCCAGGAGCGCACGGTCGTCGGCCAGTGCCGTCAGCTGCTCTGCCATGTCGGAATTCAATCGCACGGACCGGAACGGAACAACATGGGTATTGAAGGATCGTTCAACGATCCTCTACGGTGCTGGGACGACGCCACTCACCCTCCCCCAGGAGCGGGCATGACGCAGACCCCCCGTGTCCAGGACCTCCCGGTCATCGCAGTCGACGAGCACGCGCGCGCGTGGAGCCCGCTCACCGCCCGGGCCCGCTTCCGGGAAGGCCTCTCGGGACCCACGGCCGGCGTGGCGGCGGGCCACACGCAGGCCAATCTGATCTCCGTGCCGGCCGACTGGGCGTACGACATGCTGCTGTTCTGCCAGCGCAACCCCAAGCCCTGCCCGGTGCTGGACGTCACGGACGCCGGCGCCACGTCGACCGTCCTCGCCGAAGGGGCCGACCTGCGTACGGATGTGCCGCGCTACCGGGTCTGGCGGGACGGCGAACTGGTCGAGGAGCCGACCGATGCGCGGGCGTACTGGCGGGACGACCTTGTGTCGTTCCTGCTCGGGTGCAGCTTCACCTTCGAGTGGGCGCTGGCCCGCGCGGGCGTGCCGATCCGGCATGTCGAGCAGGGCCGCAATGTGCCGATGTACGTGACCACGCGCGCGTGCCGGCCGGCGGGACGGCTGCGCGGGCCGACGGTGGTGTCGATGCGGCCGGTGCCACCGGAGCACCTGCGCGCCGCGATCCGGGAGAGCGGCCTGCTGCCGGCCGTGCACGGCGGTCCCGTGCACTGCGGAGACCCCCAGGCGCTCGGCATCGAGGACCTCGCCCGGCCCGACTTCGGCGACCCGGTCACCCCCGCACCCGGCGACATCCCGGTGTTCTGGGCCTGCGGCGTGACCCCGCAGGCGGCGGTGATGGCGTCCCGGCCGCCGTTCGCCATCACCCACGCCCCGGGCCAGATGTTCCTCACCGACGCCCGCGACGAGCAGTACCGGCTGGTCGGCATCGACTGAGGCGCCCGCCGTCCAGCCCGCCCACCCGGTGAACCGAGGGCCCGGTTCCCGGCGCTGCACACGCTCCTCACCCGGGCTCCCACGCGCTGTCCCCGGCCGACCCCGCCGCCACCAACGACTCGTCGTCGGCCCCGCCGGACACCGTCGCTCCAAGGACCGGACCGACCGCCGCGGCACTGCCGGGCACTGCCGCGCCCGCCGTCTTGTCCCCACCGGAGGGACTCACCGCCGCGGCCCCACGGCCCGCGCCGGTCGCAGTGACCGCTCGCGTCTGCCTCGGGATCGCCGTCGTGGTCGTGCCGGCAAGGCGCCGCTGCGCCCCGGCGTGCCCGGTGGTGCCCTCCGTCAGGGCCGTCAGGGCCGCGGAGACCGCGGCCGAGGCGTGCAGGTCGAGGCGGGCGCTGGTGCCGCGGGCCCGGTGGTGGACCTCGTCGGCGGCCAGGCGCAGCAGCTGCGGCAGCAGGTCCTGGGAGCGCCGGACCACCCAGGCGGTGCCGGCCGTGGCCAGCCACAGCAGGCTCGCCGCCCGGGTCGGCCCGGGGGACTCCGGTTCCGGGGACGGCGGTCGTCCCGTCGCGTGGCCCGTCTCGGTGAGCAGGGCGTGGAAGCGGACGGCCAGTTGCCGGTGCCCGCGTTCGCCCGGGTGCAGCCGGTCGGCGCTCCACAGCGCCCGGTCGTTGATCCAGGCGCCGTCCGCGGCGTGCAGGTGGACGGCGCCGTGGCGCTCGGACAGCGCGTGGACGACCGTGTTGACCGCCCGCTGCCGGCGGGCCAGCGGGCGGGCCAGGGCGTCCGGCAGGCCGAGCATGGCGCCGGGGTCGGGCAGGCAGGCGGTGAGCAGGGTCGCTCCCTCGCGGGTGAAGGCCGCGTACACCTCGTCGAGGTGGGCGGCCACCGTTCGGATGTCGAAGGTGCGACGCAGTGTGTCGTTGACGCCGATCACCACCGACACCAGGTCGGGACGCCGTTCGAGGGCGGCAGGCGTCTGCCGCTCCAGCACGTCACGGGTCTGGGCGCCGCCGGCCGCGAGGTTGGTGAACTCCACGGCGTCGGGGGTCTCGGCGAGGCAGGGGGCCAGGAGCGCCGCCCAGCCCCGCCAGCCGTCCCCGACGGGGTCGCCCACGCCCTCGGTCAGCGAGTCCCCGAGGGCGACGTAGCTCAGGGCTCTCATGCCACGCCCTCCGGCACGGTGCGGCGGGCACCGGCCGGGCGGAGCACCTCCGTGTCGTGGGCCGCCAGGAACGCCTCCACGGCCGTCCCCCAGCCGAAGCACTCCGCACGCGCGCGTGCCGCCTCCCGCCGTGCGGGCCCGGCACGCTCCAGGAGCACTTCCACGGCGTCCGCGAAGGCCTCACCGCGGTCGGCGGCTGTCGCCCCGGCGGAGCCGACGACCTCGGGCAGTGCCGACGACCGGCTGGCCACGACGGGCGTGCCGCACGCCATGGCCTCCAGCGCGGCGAGCCCGAAGGTCTCGGCGGGACCGGGCTGCAGGGCGATGTCCGCGGTCGCCTGGAGGGCGCCGAGGGCGGCCCGGTCGAAGACGTGCCCGAGGAACGTCACCGGCAGTCCGTGCTCCCGCGCACGCTGCTCCAGCCGGGGCCTGAGCGGCCCGTCCCCGGCCACCACGAGCACTGCCCGACGTCCGCGCCGTATCAGCGCGTCGAGGGCGTCCAGGGCGGTGCCTGGGCGCTTCTCGACGGACAGCCGGGAGCACATCACGAGCAGCGCCTCGTCCTCGCGCGCGTGCAGGGTGCGCAGGCCGGGATCGCGCAGGGCGGGGTGGCGTTCCGTCAGGTCGACGCCCAGCGGGGCGCGTACGACGTTGCGGGCGCCGATGCGCACGAACTCACGCTCGGCGAACTCGGTGGTGCACACCACCCGTGAGTAGACGTGCGCGGTACGGGTGTTCAGGGCGTCGGCGGCCCGGCGCGAGAGGTTCCCGGGCAGGCCCCAGGTGCGCAGCACGCCGTCCGCGGTCTCGTGGGAGACCATCACGGCGGGCACGCGCGCGCGGCGCGCCCAGCGGCCGGTCCAGCGCAGGGTGGTCCGGTCGGAGACCTCCAGGCGGTCCGGGGCCAGCTCCTCCAGCAGGGCGGCCACGCGCCGCCTGTCGGTCAGGACGCGGTAGCCGCCGGTGCCGGGCAGCAGCGGGCCGGGCAGGGTGATGACCCGGCCCTGCTCGGTGTCACGGTCGGTGTGCCGATCGCCGGGCACGATCAGGACGGGTTCGTGGCCGGCCGCCCGGAAGCCCTTGCCCAGTTCCCGCAGGGCGGTGCGCAGGCCGCCGGAGGCCGGGGCGACGAAGTTGGCGAGCCGCACGATGCGCAGGGACTGCCCGCTCATGCCGCCACCGCCGTCTTCCGTGCCGCGAGCACGTCGTCGTAGTGGGCGATCAGCTGGTCGCCCACGGCGGCCCAGGTACGGCCCTGGACCATGGTGCGGGCGGCGGCACCGAAGGCCAGGCGGCGGGCCGGGTCGGCGGCCAGTTCGCGGACGGCCTGCGTCACGGCGGCGGTGTCGCGCGGCGGGACGAGGAGCCCGGTGCGCTGGTGGGCGACCAGGTCGAGCGGGCCGCCGGCGGCGGGTGCGACGACCGGTACGCCGCTGGCCATGGCCTCCTGGACGGTCTGGCAGAACGTCTCGAAGGGACCGGTGTGCACGAACAGGTCCAGCGAGGCGAAGATCCGCGCGAGGTCACCGCCGGTGCGGCGGCCGAGGAAGACGGCGCCGGGCAGCGCCTGGGCGAGGTGGGCCTGGCTGGGCCCGTCGCCGACGACCACCACCTTGACGCCCTTGAGAGCGCAGGCGCCGGCCAGGAGTTCGACGTGCTTTTCGGGAGCGAGCCGGCCGACGTAGCCGACGATCAGCTCGCCGTCCGGGGCGAGTTCACGGCGCAGCGCCTCGTCCCGCAGGTCTGGCCGGAAACGTACGGTGTCCACGCCGCGCGGCCAGAGCCGCACCCGGGGCACGCCGTGCGCCTCCAGGTCACCGAGGGAGGCGCTGGAGGGGGCGAGGGTGCGGTCGGCGGCGGCGTGCACCGAGCGGATCCGCCGCCAGGCGGCGGCCTCGCCGGCACCCATGTAGGTGCGGGCGTATCCGGCGAGATCGGTCTGGTAGACGGCGACGGCGGGGATGCCGAGCCGGACTGCGGCGGCCATGCCGCGTACGCCCAGCACAAAGGGGCTGGCGAGATGGACCAGGTCGGCGCGGTGCTCGACGAGCGCGGCGGCGAGCCGTCGGCTGGGCAGGGCGACGCGGACCTGGGGGTAGCCGGGGAGCGGGAGAGAGGGGATCCGGACGACCGGGCACGGGGCGTCCGTGTCCGGTCCACTGCCCGTGGGGGTGCCTCCCTGTTCGAGCGAAGGCGAGAAGGAGGGGGCGGGGGCGGGGGCGACGACGAGCGGATGGTGACCGCGATCTACGAGGTGCCGGGCGGTCTGGAGCGCGCAGTGGGCCACGCCGTTCACATCGGGGGGAAAGGATTCGGTCACGATGACGACACGCATACGGGTGTTGTCGCCGTGCCGGACGTGGCCGCGTCAACGTCGATCTTTCCGCGCGGGGAACGTCCCGTGAGCGTTGTGCTGTGCACCCGAGCAGGTCAGGCGGCCGTCATGGCCGCCTGACCTGCGGGACACCCGATGTTCACCCGGCGGGCGGTCGTCCCCCGGGCGGTTCGCGCGCGGGATCAGCCGAGGGCGGCGTCGGGTCCGAAGCGGCTGCGTACGGCGGTCTGCACCTCCGCCTCCTCGGCGGGATCGGCGGCCAGACGGCGCAGGCGCTCCACGACCCGGGCGTCACCGGTCTCGGCGTGCCGGGCGGCGAGTTCGCGGGTGGTCTCCTCGCAGTCCCAGAGGCATTCCACGGCGAAGCCCGCGGCGAAGGAGGGGTCGGTGGCGGCCAGGGCGCGGGCGGCGCGGCCACGGAGATGCGAGGAGGCCGTCTCGCGGTAGATGTGGCGCAGTACGGGGGCCGCGCAGGCGATGCCGAGACGTCCGGCGCCGTCCACGAGGGTCCACAGCGTGGGCGCGTCGGGGCCGTCGCCGCGTACGGCCTCGCGCAGGGCACCGAGGACCAGGTCGCGGTCCCGCACGCCGCCGCGGCAGGCGAGCATGCGCCCGGCGGCGCCGCCGAGCGGGTCGGGGCGCTGGGCCCAGCGGCGCGCGCGGTCGACGGCGGCGATGCTGCGCATCCGTTCGAAGGCGTCGACGGCGGCCTCGACGACGACGCTCGTGCCGTCGGCGACGGCCGCCTCGATCAGGTCGAGGGCGTCGGGGTCGTTGCCGTCGGCGAGATAGCGCAAGGCCGTACAGCGCGCTCCGTCGACGCCGGTGCGGGCGGCCTGGACGATCTCCGGGCGGTCCTCGGGGCCGGCCACGGCGACCAGGCAGCGGGCGGCGGGCACGTGGAGGGCGGCACCGCGGTCCAGGCCCTGCTGGGCCCATTCGAAGACCGCGCGCACGCTCCAGTCGGGCCGGGGGCCGGTGGGTCGCATCTGACGCTGCCAGCGGTCGAAACAGCCGGTCTCCTGGGCGGCACGCACGCGTGCGGCGATCGACGGGCGCGGGTCCTCGGCCCACAGCCGCCAGGGCCGCGGCTCGAAGGCGTCGCGTACGGCGGCCGCCAGTTCGGCCTCGCCCTCGGGATCGCCGGGGAAGCGGGCCAGGACGGGTGCGGCAAGGGCGCGCAGGCCCGCGTCGTCGTCGCGCAGGGCCAGCTCGTCCAGGGCCCAGGCCCAGTTGGAGCCGTGGGCGGCGTACCTGCGCAGCAGTTCGAGCGCGTCGCGCCTGCCGTAGGAGGCGAGGTGGCCGAGCACGGCCAGGGCGAGGCCGGTGCGGGACTCGTCGGTGTCGAGGACGTCCTCGGGGTCGAAGAGGTGCGCCTCGATCGCGTCCAGTTCGCCGTTCAGGTCGAGGTGGAGGCGGGCGTAGTACAGGGAGCGGTTCTCCACCTGCCAGTCGTGGCGGGGATCGCGCAGCACGCAGTGGTCGAGGGCCGCGAGCGCCTCGGCGCGCGGGGCGGTGAGCGCGTGCAGTGTGCCGTCGCCGCGGCCCCGCTGGAGCAGGCCGAGCAGCGTACCGCTGGGCGCTATGACCGGATCGAACATGGGAAACAGCCTCACATCAAGCGTCGACACAACCGGGGAACACGCATTACCTGGCCGCGTGACACAACGTCGGAGCGCCCGCCGTCTCTTGCTTGCTGAAGACCATCTCTCTCTGCCTCTCGTCGGTGGCCCATGCGGGCCGCATCACGGCCCGCGCGGTGCGGCAACGCCTGCCCAGCCATCGCGTCCGTGAATCACGTCGTCATGATGACCCGGCGGTTTGCGCTGCCGCGACCGTATTTCCGGCGGCCCTGTACCGCCTCCCCCGTTTTCCGTGTCGTAGCTGGTCAGGACATGCGCGTCAATGCGCGCCGAACAGCTCCAGAAGTTCCGTCTTGCCGAACATGCGGGCGGTGTCGACGGCCGACGGCGTGCCCGCGGCGGGGTCGGCGCCGCCCTCCAGGAGGGCTTTGATCACGTCCGTCTCGCCCTTGAACACGGCGCCCGCGAGCGGGGTCTGACCCCGGTCGTTGACCTGGTCCGCCGCGGCGCCCCGCGCGAGCAGGGCGCGCACCGCGTCGGCGTGGCCGTGGTAGGCCGCGAGCATCACGAGGGAGTCGCCGCGGTCGTTGGTGAGGTTGGCCGGCACGCCGGCGTCGACGTACGCCACGAGCGCCTCGGTCTGGCCCCGCCGGGCCAGGTCGAAGATCTTGGTCGCCAGCTCCACGACCTCGGGGTCGGGGGCTTCACTCATCGGCGGACCACCTCTCGTGCAGACTTCTGGAACTTCGGGGAGCGTACGGCACGCGAGCGGAACACGGCCGTACGAGTGAATCGCCAGCGTACTGGCTCGTGCGGCACATGACCCGGTGTGCCCGAGGTAAGGATCGTCGATGGGCCCGCCGGGACGACCGACCCGCCCGGCCGCGCAGGAGCCGTCCACCAGATGGGCGAAATCGCCAGAAGTTCACCCGATTGCACCTTTAATCGTATGGATACATGGTGTGATTCTGGAAGAACTCAGGGTGACTGTCCCTCTCCACACCAGGAGGCCTCAAATGATCCTCTCCATGTCCGGCGTCGTCCTGCTCGGCACCGTCGTGTTCGTGTTCTTCCGCAAGGACGGACTCAAGGGTTCGCACGCGTGCGTCTCGGCCCTGTTCGGCTTCTACCTGTCGAGCACGGGCATCGCTCCGAGCATCAAGGCGGGCGGGGACAGCCTCGCGAGCCTCCTCGGCGGAATCAAGTTCTGAGTCCGCCCGCCCACCGGCACGCACGCACGCAGCAACAGGAGACAGCAGTGGCCCGGCGCCCTCTCCCCCGCATTCTGAGCAAGGACAGCGCCCAGATCGCCCGGACGCAGCTCGCCAGGAGCCGGGAGCTGGCCCGGACGGCGGCCGACGGTGCCACCGACGTCCTCCATCCGCTGATCACGGTCACGCGCGGGCTGCGCCGGCTGGCCTCGGTCGGGCGGCGCAGGTGGGCCGACACGCCCAAGGACAAGCGGGGGCCGCTGCTGTTCCTGGTGGCCTGCGTGATCTTCGCCGTGACGCTGGTGCCGTACGGGCCGCTGCTCGCCGTCGTCACCGCGCTGGCGGCAGCCGCCTGGCAGGGGCGCGAGCACACCCCGCCGGCCCCCGAGAGCCCCGACGAGTCCCGGACCGAACGGCTCCAGTCGCTCTACGACGCCCTGGTGCCCTACTTCTCCAGCCCCGCCGACCCGGCGCCGCTGTACGCGCACGGCGGAGTGTGGGAGAAGGGGTTCACCTCCCACGAGTTCGACGACGCCGGGCGTGTCGGCCACCTCGTGATCCGCTACCCCGCGTACTTCCCGGACGGCGAGCCCGAGGCCCGCGCCCGGATCGAGCACCTGCTCGCCGCGAAGGCCGGCCGGGGCCGCGAGTACCGCTTCGCGTGGGACGAGGAGGGCAACCAGCTCACCGTCACCGCCCTGCCTCCGCTGCCCACCGACATCCCGGCCCAGCACTTCGTGATCGCGCCGGGCGAGATCGTGCTCGGCTTCACCGACCCGGGCGAGGTCCACCGCACGCTCCCTCTCTCCTACCGAGAGGAACGGATCGACGTACCGCCGGTCGTCTGGCGCACCGGCATCCGCTCCACCGAGCCGCACCTGCTCGCCATCGGGCATCCCGGCAGCGGTGCCTCGACCCTGCTGCGCTCGATCGCGCTGCAGGCCCTGCGCTTCGGCGACGTCCTGATCGTCGACGGCGGCGGCACCGGCGAGTACGCCTGCCTGACCGGCCGGGAGGGCGTACTGACCGTGGAGTGCGCGTTGCCCGGGGCGCTGGCCAGCCTGGAGTGGGCCGCGCAGGAGACCGAGCGGCGGCTCATCGCCATCAACCTGGCCCGGCAGGCCGGCGACCCGCCGCCCGCCGACGCCCGGCGCCCCCTGTGGATCCTGCTGGACCGCCCCTCCGTCTTCGCCCACCTCGCCACGGCCGACGGCCGCAAGGACCCGCAGACGCTGCTCCAGGTGCCGCTGCGGCACGGCCGGGCGGCGAACGTGACGGTCGTGGTGGCCGAGCAGTTCGACGGGGAGGACTCCTTGAGCGACGCGGTACGGCAGCACACACGGGCGCGTGTCGTGCTCGGGCCCATGGCCCCCCGGCAGGTGGAGGAGGTCCTGGGTGCTCCGCCGCATACCACGCCGCTGGGACATGTACCGCCGGGGCGTGGATACGCGCGGCTGGGGTCGGGGCCGGTGCACCGCGTCCAGGTGCCGCGTACGCCGGATCCGTACGACGACGCGACGAGCGATGCCGACCGGCAGGCGGTGCTGGAGCTGCTGCCCGCGCGGGCCACGGCTCTGGAGGCACAGCCGACGGATCTCACGAAGCCGGAGGTCGAAGCGGCCCCGGTGAGTGCGGAGGTCATGGCCGCGGAGCGTTCGTAGGTTCCTGCCGCCCCGAGCCATCGGGCGCTCGGCCTACGCCACGAACGTGCGCGGTGCCTCCGCGCCCCCCGTACCGCCCGTCTCCACCAGGCGGGCCGCCGCCGCCAGGCGGACCGCAGCCTCCTCCGCCACCGCTCCCCCGACCGTGAACGGCAGCCGGAGATAGCCCTCGAAGGCGCCGTCCACACCGAACCGCGGGCCGGACGGAACGCGGACGCCGGTCCGCTCCCCCGCCTCGGCGAGCCGGGAGCCGGACAGGCCGCCGGCGCGGACCCACAGGGTCAGACCGCCCTGCGGGACGTTGAACTCCCACGCCGGCAGCTCACGCCGGACCGCCGCCACCAGCGCGTCCCGGTTCTCCCGGGCCTGGGCCCGGCGCAGCTCCACCGCGTGCTCCCAACCGCCCGTGCTGAACAGCCAGTTGACGGCGAGCTGTTCCAGCACCGGCGTACCGAGATCGGCGTACGCCCGCGCGGCGACCAGGCTGCGGATGACGTCCGGAGCCGCCCGCACCCAGCCGATCCGCATGCCCGCCCAGAACGCCTTGCTGGCCGAGCCGACCGTGATGACGGTCGAGCCGGCCGGGTCGAAGGCGCAGACCCGGCGCGGCATCCGGCCGTCTGCGAACTCCTCGTCCAGCCACAGCTCGGTCATCGTCTCGTCGGCGACGAGCACCGTGCCGGCCGAGCGCGCCGCGTCCACCAGACGCCGCCGCTGGTCCTCGTCGGCGAGCGCGCCGGTGGGGTTGTGGAAGTCGGCGACGACATAGGCGAGTCGGGGCGCGGCCTCGCGCAGGACCTGACGCCAGCGGTCCAGGTCCCAGCCGGACAGGCCCTCGGCCATCGCGACGGGCACCAGGCGTGCGCCCGCCTCCCGCATCAGCTGCAGGATGTTCGCGTAGGAGGGGGACTCCACGGCGATCCGCTCGCCACGCCCCGCGAAGAGATGGCAGATCGCGTCGATGGCGCCCATCGCGCCGGTCGTCACCATGATCTGCTCGGGCATGGTGGGGATGCCGCACGCCGTGTACCGCTCGGCGATCATCGCGCGCAACGCGGGGAGGCCCGCCGGGTAGTCGCCGTGCGTGTGGGCGTACGGAGGCAGTTCCTCCAGGGCGCCCTGCACGGCGCGGGTGAGCCAGGGCTCGGGGGCCGGGAGCGAGGCACAGCCGAGGTCGATCATCGAGCCGAGGGCCTCGGGCGGCAGGGGTTCGAGCCCGCGGGCGGGCAGCGGGTTCCCGGCCGGTACCGCGGTCCAGCTGCCGGCTCCGCGCCGGGACTCGAGGAAGCCCTCGGTGCGCAAGGCCTCGTAGGCCGCGGCGACGGTGGTGCGGCTCACGGACAGGGCGAGAGCCAGCTCGCGCTCGGCGGGCAGACGGGCGGCCACCGGGACGCGCCCTTCGAGCACCAGCAGGCGGATGCCGTCGGCGAGGGCACGGTAGGCCGGTGGACGGCGGGTCCCGGGGCCGGCCGGGCGGTGCTGCTGGGACTTGAGAAGCCGGGCGAGCTGCGCGGCACCCATCGCAGAGGTCCACTGCGCCATGAAGATCAGTCCACCTTCCCCGGATTGGCCATGGATGGCGATTGCCACCGAGCCACAGAGTGACATGCACCAGGCCACCGCCACCACCCAGGGGGGTACGTCGTGTCCACTCCGCGCCGTCTCGGACGACGCCTGATCCAGCTGTACGCCGGGCTCGCCCTCTACGGCGCCAGTTCCGCCCTTCTCGTCGACGCGGGCCTGGGTCTCGAACCCTGGAACGTGCTGCACCAGGGCCTCGCCCGGCTCACCGGGCTGACGATCGGGGTGGTGTCGATCGTCGTGGGGGCCGCGGTGCTGCTCCTGTGGATCCCGCTGCGCCAGCGCCCCGGGCTCGGCACGGTCTCGAACGTCTTCGTCGTCGGGCTGGCCATGGACGGCACCCTCGCGCTCGTCCCGGCCCCGAACGCGCTGACCGTGCGCGTCCCGCTGTTGCTCGCGGGGATCGTGTCGAACGGCGCGGCGACCGGCCTGTACATCGCGGCACGCTTCGGTCCTGGCCCGCGCGACGGCCTGATGACGGGCCTGCACCGGCGCACCGGCCGCTCCATCCGCGTGATGCGGACGGGGCTCGAGGTGGCGGTGGTGGTCACCGGGTTCCTGCTGGGCGGCACCGTCGGTGTCGGCACCGTGCTGTACGCGGTGTCCATCGGCCCGCTGGCACAGCTGTTCCTGAGGGTGTTCGCCGTTCCCCCGGCACCGAGTCGCAGCACGGTGGTTGCCGGTCCGACACCGGAAGGGGCGATACTGCGTCCGTGACCCTCGCTACACCGCCCCTGCGCCACCCCTATCTCGACCATCCCGGACCGATCGCCTTCGCCCACCGGGGCGGGGCGGCCGACGGGCTGGAGAACACCCTGGCGCAGTTCCGGCGCGCGGCCGAGATGGGCTACCGCTACATGGAGACCGACGTGCACGCCACGGCCGACGGCCGGCTCGTCGCCTTCCACGACTCGACGCTGGACCGCGTCACCGACGGCGCGGGCCGGATCGCGGATTTGCCGTGGGAGGACGTGCGGCACGCGCGCGTGGCCGGCCGTGAACCGGTGCCGCTGTTCGAGGAGTTGTTGGAGACCTTCCCCGAGGTCCGCTGGAACGTCGACGTCAAGGCGGAGCCCGCCCTGCGCCCCACGCTCGACCTCATCGAGCGCATGGGCGTCTGGGACCGGGTCTGCGTGGGTTCGTTCTCCGAGGCGCGTGTGCTGCGGGCCCAACGCCTGGCCGGGCCGCGGTTGGCCACCTCGTTCGGCACGCGCGGGGTGCTGAGCCTGCGGCTGCGCTCATGGGGACTGCCGGCCGCCGTGCGCCGCTCCGCCGTCGCCGCCCAGGTGCCCGAGGCCCAGTCGGGCGTCCCGGTGGTCGACCACCGCTTCGTCCGCGCCGCCCACGCGCGCGGGCTGCACGTGCACGTGTGGACGATCAACGAACCCGGGCGCATGCACCGGCTCCTGGACCTCGGAGTCGATGGCATCATGACCGATCACATCGACACGTTGCGCAAGGTCATGGAGGACCGGGGCGTCTGGGTCTGACCGACCGGCGGCCGGCCCGAGCCTTCGCGCCTGAGCAGTTGAGCGGGGAAGCGAGGGCAGGGGTGGGCACGGACACCTTGCGGACGGGGACGGCGGTCGACACCGCCGACCTCAGACGCGAACAGCGCGGCTGGTACTTCTACGACTGGGCCTGCTCGGTCTATTCGACGAGCGTGGTGACGGTGTTCCTCGGGCCGTACCTCACGGCGGTCGCCAAGCAAGCCGCGGACGGTGACGGCTATGTGCATCCGCTGGGCGTCCCGGTACGGGCGGGCTCCTTCTTCGCCTATTCGGTGTCGCTGTCGGTGATCGTGGCGGTCGTGGTGATGCCGCTCGTGGGCAGCCTGGCCGACCGTACGGGCCGCAAGAAGCCGCTGCTCGCGGCGGCGGCGTACACCGGGGCGGCCGCGACCACGGGCATGTTCTTCCTGGACGGCGACCGGTATCTGCTCGGCGGGCTGCTCCTGGTGGTGGCGAACGCGGCGCAGTCCGTCGGCATGATGCTCTACAACTCCTACCTGCCGCAGATCGCCCCGCCCGAGGAGCGCGACGCGGTCTCGTCGCGGGGCTGGGCCTTCGGCTACGCCGCGGGCTCCACAGTCCTGGTCGCCAACCTGGTCCTGTACTCGGCGCACGACTCCTTCGGCCTGACCGAGACGGCCGCGGTCCGGGTCTGTCTGGCCTCCGCGGGCCTGTGGTGGGGCGCCTTCACGCTCGTACCGCTGCGCAGGCTGCGCGACCGGCACGCGCGCGTGGAGCGCTCGGCGGCGCCCGGGCTCCGGCAGCTGGCGGGGACGGTCCGTGACATGCGCAGGCATCCGCTGACGCTGGCCTTCCTGCTGGCGTACCTCGTCTACAACGACGGCATCCAAACGGTGATCACGCAGGCCTCCGTCTACGGTTCGCAGGAACTGGGGCTCGGCCAGTCGACATTGATCATGGCGGTGCTGCTGGTGCAGGTGCTGGCGGTGGCCGGAGCGCTGGCGATGGGGCGACTGGCCCGGACGTACGGCGCTCAGCGGACGATACTGGGCTCGCTCGTGGCGTGGACGGTCACCCTGGCCGCCGGCTACTTCCTGCCCGCGAAGGCCCCGGCGTTCTTCTTCGTCCTGGCCGCCGGGATCGGGCTCGTCCTCGGCGGCAGCCAGGCGCTGTCCCGGTCGCTGTTCTCCCATCTCGTGCCGCCCGGCAAGGAGGCCGAGTACTTCTCGGCGTACGAGCTGAGCGACCGCGGGATGAGCTGGCTGGGACCGCTGCTGTTCGGCGTGACCTACCAGCTGACCGGGAGCTACCGGTCCGCGATCATCTCGCTGGTGGCGTTCTTCGTCATCGGTTTCGTGCTGCTGGCGCGGGTCCCGGTGCGGCGGGCGATCGGCGCTGCGGGCAATCCGGTTCCGGAGAAGATTTAGCGCCGATTTAGCGTTCAACACGAAAGGGCGGTAGTGTACGCCTTTGGCCTGCCAGGCGTACCGTTACTGCGCGTCAAAGATGCCGAAACGCTGGGTGACATCTGCTAGCAGATGTGACAAACCGGGCGCCGGTGGGTAGAACAAGGGGCGGCTACGACGGCGACGCATGACCCGGAACGGGACACGGAACGGGAATCTTTACCGCCGACCGGACGTTGACCGGATGACGACGACAGCGACACCTGTCCTGTGGGCGACAAGCCCGGGAGGCACGATTCATGAGTGAGCGAGCTCTTCGCGGTACGCGCCTCGTGGTGACCAGCTACGAGACGGACCGCGGTATCGACCTGGCTCCGCGCCAGGCCGTGGAGTACGCATGCGAGAAGGGGCACCGCTTCGAGATGCCCTTCTCGGTCGAGGCGGAGATTCCGCCGGAGTGGGAGTGCAAGGTCTGCGGAGCCCAGGCACTCCTCGTCGACGGCGACGGCCCTGAGGAGAAGAAGGCCAAGCCCGCGCGTACCCATTGGGACATGCTGATGGAGCGGCGCACCCGTGAGGAGCTCGAAGAGGTCCTCGAGGAGCGCCTGGCGGTTCTGCGCTCGGGGGCGATGAACATCGCCGTTCATCCTCGGGACAGCCGCAAGTCCGCCTAGTCCTGCGGGGCCGGGCCGGGGCACAGCGCATACGAAGACCGCGGGCGCCGTACGTGATGCACGTACGGCGCCCGCGGTCGTTCCGTCTTTCCGCGGAGCCGCTCAGCGGGACAACGGCGGACGCTGCTGCTCCCCCGGTTCGGGCCCGTCCTCCCGGATGACCTCGCCCGGCACCACCTTGCCGTCGGGGCGGTGCATGCGGGCCTGCTGGAAGGCGTCGCCGAGGCTGCCCGGGGCCGCCCCGCGCAGCCGCTTGTCCAGGGCGCTCTCCGTGTACCGGCTCACGGCCTTCTGCACCGGCGGGAGCAGCAGGAGCAGACCCGCGGCGTCCGACAGGACACCGGGGATCATCAGCAGCAGGCCACCGAGCATCGTCAGGCCGTTGCCGCCGCCGCGCTCCGGTGAACCTCCGCCTCGCACCGCCTCGTTCAGGCTCTGGAAGGCGCGGCGGCCCGCCCTCTTGATGACCGCGGAGCCCGCCACGAGACCCGCGACGAGCAGCAGGAACACGGCGAGCCCGCCGACCGCGTCCGCGACCAGGGTCAGCAGCCAGATCTCCAGCACCAGCCAGGCGGCGCCCCCCAGCGGCAGATACCTGCGCAGCCGGGGGCGCCGGGGCCGGGCGGTGTACGAAGAGGTGGGAGCGCCAGTCGTCATGCCCCCAGTGTGCCTGGCGGCGACTCAGCGCGGGATAAGGGCCTGATCGGCCGGAGGGGGGCGCTGCTACTTGGCGCGCTTGTCCTTGCCGGTGAGCCGGGCGTACCGCTCCCCCGCGCCCCAGGCGGTGACCCGCCACAGCGCCTCGATGAGGATGTCCTTGCTCATCTTGGAGTCGCCCAGCTCGCGCTCGACGAAGGTGATCGGCACCTCGACCACGTGGTAGCCGGCCTTGACCGCGCGGCGGGCGAGGTCCACCTGGAAGCAGTAGCCCTGCGAGGCGACCTGTTCCAGGCCGAGCCCCTCGAGCGTCTCACGGCGGAACGCGCGGTAGCCGCCGGTGATGTCGCGCAGCGGGAGGTCGAGGGCGAGCCGGGAGTAGAGGCTGCCGCCCCGGGAGATGAACTCGCGGGACTTGGGCCAGTTCACCACGCGGCCGCCGGGCACCCAGCGGGAGCCGAGCACCAGGTCGGCACTCTTGAGGGCGGTGAGCAGCCGGGGCAGTTCCTCGGGCTGGTGGGAGCCGTCGGCGTCCATCTCGACCAGCACGCCGTAGCCGCGCTCCAGGCCCCAGCGGAAGCCCGCGAGGTAGGCGGCGCCCAGGCCCTCCTTGCCCTTGCGGTGCATCACCTGGACGTTTCCGTCGTCGGCGGCCAGTTCGTCGGCGAGCTTGCCGGTGCCGTCGGGGCTGTTGTCGTCCGCGATCAGTACGTGCGCCTCTGGGACGGCCTTGCGCACCCGGCCGACGATGGTCTTGATGTTCTCCGCCTCGTTGTAGGTCGGAATGATCACCAAAGCCGTGCCGAGCGGACCGAACTGCCTCCCCTGGGCCTTGGCCTCGAGGGTCCCGTCGCCGTCGTTCACTGCTGCCCCTTCTGGTCGTACGCAGGGGTCCACCATAGTGGCCGCCGCATGGGAAGACGGCACGCGTCGTTCGTATGGGGGTGTCGATTCCGCAAGAGCGGGGTAAGAATGCGTTTTTCGGTACCCTCCCGGCCCCTGCGGATGGGGGCCCGGCGCCCTTCGGGCCGACCTGGGACCCGCTGGCTGCGGATCGACCGAAAGCCGTTGTCTACTGAGCGCACGGGCCCCACCCGGGTCACACCTTGCCGACCGGCCGGAGCGCTCCCTCGGCGGCGCGGGCGCTGAGCCTGGCTCCCAGTGACGGTGTCCCGGTGCGGCACACCGTCCCTGACCCAGCGGCGCTGCGCCGAGTTGCGCGAACGCTCCCCGGTCGGGCGTCCGGTGGTGGACTCGGACGAACCTACCGGCCCCCGACCGCCGACTGTCAATAGCCGCCTGACCTGCGGCAATACGCGGACGGCCGCATTCGCCGGGGAGGATGCGCAGGTGGGGCGGCGGGACGGCGGCGGCCGCCCGCCGTCGCGCCACCCCCGTAGATCACTCGCCCGGCCGTACGAAAACCGTCCGTCCGCCGACCACCGTGCGCAGACAGACCGGCAGGTCACGGCCCGGGGTGAGATCGGGCAGGCCGGGCGTGCCGGAGCGCGGGTCGGTCGACCAGCGGGCCACCCGGTCGTCGGGGGCCTGGACGACCAGCTCGCCGGTGCGCCAGACGGCGTAGTCGGCGGGCGCGCCCGGCACCAGGACGCCCGCGTCGTCCCGGCCCACGGCCCGCCAGCCGCCGCGCGTGTGCGCGGTGAACGCGGCGCGGACGGAGACCCGGTGCTCGGGCGTGCGGTGGAAAGCGGCGGCGCGGACGGTGCCCCACGGGTCGAGCGGGGTGACCGGGCTGTCGGAGCCGAAGGCGAGTGGCACACCGGCGCGCAGCAGGGCCGCGAAGGGGTTGAGGGTGCGGGCCCGCTCGGCGCCCAGCCGGCGGGCGTACATGCCGTCCTCACCGCCCCACAGCGCGTCGAAGGCGGGCTGCACTGAGGCGATCAGGCCCAGCTCGGCGAAGCCGGCGACGGTCTCGGCGGTGAGCATCTCGGCGTGCTCGACACGATGGCGGGCGGCCCGGATCCGGGCGAGGCCGACCTTCTCGGCGGCGGCGCGCACGCCCGCGACGACGGCGGTCACGGCCGCGTCGCCGATGGCGTGGAACCCGGCCTGCAGTCCCGCCTCGGTGCAGGCGACGACGTGGGCGGCGACGGCGTCCGCGTCCAGGTAGGCGGTGCCGGCGTGGTCGGCGTCGGCGTACGGCTCGTGCAGACAGGCGGTGTGCGAGCCGAGGGCGCCGTCGGCGAAGAGGTCGCCGGCGGCGCCGGCCGCGCCCAGTTCGCACGCCTTGTCGGCGTTCTGCTCGGCCCAGTAGCCGACGACCCGGGGGGCCGGGGCCTCTGCGGCGAGCTTCAGGAGGGCGGTGAAGTCGTCCTCGGAGGAGATCTGCGGTCCGCCGCACTCGTGCACCGAGCCGATGCCGAGCGAGGCCGCCTGGGCGAGGGCGGCACGCTGGGCCTCGGCACGCTGGACGGGGCCGACGGCCGCGAGAGCGGCCTTGCGGACGGCGTGGTGGGCGTCGGCGGTCAACGGGCCGTCCCCCGGCACCGTTCCGGGCACGAGGTCGAGCAGTGCCGTGGTGACGACCGCCGAGTGCACGTCGATGCGCGAGAGGTACAGCGGGCGGCCGCCGGCGGCCTCGTCGAGTTCGGCGCGGGTCGGCGGCCGGCCGCCGGGCCAGCGGGCGGCGTCCCAGCCGTGGCCGAGCAGGACGCGGTCGTCCGGGCGGGCGGCGGCGAAGTCGCGCACCAGGGCCAGGGCCGCCTCCAGCGAGGGGGCGCCGGACAGGTCCAGGCCCGTCAGGGCGAGACCGGTGGCGGTGGTGTGCACATGGGCGTCGGTGAAGGCGGGTGTGACGAGGGCGCCGTCGAGGTCGATCACCTCGTCCACGTTCCCGGCGAAGGCGTCGGCGGCGCCCTCGGAGCCGACCCAGGCGACGTGGCCGCGTTCCACCACCATCGCCGTGGCGAAGGGGTCCGCGGGGCTGTGCACCTCGCCGCGGCGCAGGAGGACGGTCTTGGGGGGCTCGGCGGTGCTGTCACTCATGGCGGACAGTTTCCCGCCCCGGGCGGCGCCGGCGGTACCCGGGGCACGCCCGGCACCCGTGCGGTGCTCAGATCCGGGGCGGCCGGGCCTCGTACGGCGTCGACAGGACCACCGTCGTGCGGGTCGACACACCAGCCAGGCTGCGCAGCCGGGCGAGCAGCTCCTCCAGTTCGTGCGGGGTGGCCACCCGCACCTTGAGGATGTAGTTCTCGTCGCCCGCGACGCTGTGGCAGGCCTCGATCTCGGGGACGCCGGCGAGGCGGTCAGCGATGTCGTCCGGGGCGCTGGGGTCGAACGGTTTCACCGAGATGAACGCGGTGAGCGGCAGCCCGACGGCCTCGGGGTCGACCACCGCGGCGTATCCGCGGATGACGCCACGCTGTTCCAGTCGGCGCACCCGCTGGTGCACGGCCGAGGTGGACAGGCCCGTGGCCTTGCCCAGGTCTGTGTAGCTCATCCGCCCGTCCTTGACGAGCAGCTGCACGATCTGTCGGTCCAGCTCCTCCATGGCGCCAAAACCTACAGTGCACCTGATCTCCTGGGATAGCCGAGAGCGCAGGTCATGGCCGCTTCGAGGTAAAAAGCAGCGTGAAACGCCCAGAGCACGCACCTGCATCCGGCATGTGACGAACGCCACACCGCCCGGACAGGCTCCGTGATGCTCCCGTGATTACCGCCGACGGCGGACGGGAAGTGCTTGCTGTGGTCGAGGCCGCAGCGCCGTAACGGCCCAGCCTTAGGGGGAGAATCCCATGCAGAGTGTCCATCGCCCTGGTCGATCCGCGTCCAAGCGGCAGCAGCCGGTCGTCGAGCCCGAGCCGGAGGGCGTCGAACCCGACGCCTACGACGACGAAGCGGACACCTACGACACCTTCGAGATGTACCGAGTGATCTGCCCGGACTGCGCCCAGCCGATCGCGCTGCTGGCGGACGAGCAGGTCCTGCCGGAGCACGCGCTGTGCGCCTCGCCGTGGAATCCGTTCGGGCTCACGGTCTGCGCCGGCACGGGCCGGGCCGCGGCGGACGCGCACCCCGCGGACGAGTCCGTCGTGCCGCAGGAGCAGGACACCGCCCTGCTGCTGACGCTCCCCCAGGGTCTGAACTGGCGGACGCAGCCCTTCTCGCACGTCGGCGGCCCGGGCTCGCGCCCGATGCGCGTGCCGACGATGCGCCGCCAGGCCGCCTGAGCCGCCTCCCGCACCCGGCCTGCACCATGGCGCGCAGGCCGTCGTGGTGCAGGGCCGGCGTGTCCGGTCCGCCGGGACAACGGCCCCGTGCGAAGCACCCCTGCCGGGGAACGGCCGGTGGAGGGCACGCCGGTGGCCGGGATGGCCGGAGCCGGGAGGAGACGTCGCTGAACTGACGCCCGATTCCACGGGACGGTGACCTGCCGGGGGGCTGCGGCGTTGCCCAGGCATGACCCCCATGCACTCGGTCACCGGGCGTCAGCGCCGCATCTTCGTCCCGCGTCCGGCAGCATCGGTTCCACCGCCCGTACCGCAGGACCCGCCCATCTACCGCGATCTCATGCGGACCTGGGCCGACCGGGGCCGGACGCTGCCGGGCCGCCACGACCCGGAGTGGACCAGGCTGGCGGCCCCGACGGTTCTCGAGGGACAGTTCAGCGACCTTCGGGTCCCGCCACGTGACGGGCGATGACCATCCGCTGGATCTGGTTGGTGCCCTCGACGATCTGCAGCACCTTGGCCTCGCGCATGTACCGCTCGGCCGGGAAGTCGGCGGTGTAGCCGTAGCCGCCGAGTATCTGCACGGCGTCCGTGGTGACCTTCATGGCCGTGTCGGTGCAGTACAGCTTGGCCATGGCGGCCTGCTTGGCGAACGGCTTGCCGGCGTCGCGCAGCCGGGCTGCCGCGAGGTACAGGGCGCGGCCCGCCTCGATCTGGGTGGCCATGTCGGCGAGCATGAAGCGCAGGCCCTGGAAGTCGGCGATGGGACGGCCGAACTGCCGGCGCTGGGTGGCGTAGGCGACCGCCTCGTCCAGGGCGGCCTGGGCGAGCCCGATCGCGCAGGCCGCGATGCCGAGCCGGCCGGAGTCGAGGGCGGACAGGGCGATGAAGAAGCCCTGACCCTCCTCGCCGATCCGCCGGTCGTCGGCGACCCGGACGCCGTCGAAGTGCACCTGCGCGGTGGGCGAGCCCTTCAGGCCCATCTTCTTCTCGGGCACCGCACCGCTCACTCCGGGCGCGTCCCCGGGCACCAGGAATGCGGTGATCCCGCGCGGGCCCTCCTCGCCGGTGCGGGCCATCACGGTGTAGAAGTCGGCGATGCCGCCGTGCGTGATCCAGGCCTTGGTGCCGTTGATCACCCATTCTCCCCCACCGTCCCGGACGGCCTTCGTGCGGAGCGAGGCCGCGTCGGAGCCGGAGGACGGCTCGGAGAGGCAGTACGCGCCGAGCCGGCCGCCGCCTAGCATGGCAGGCAGATGCTCGACCTGCTGCTGTTTGCTGCCGTAGGTGGCGAGCGCATAGCAGGCGAGCGTGTGCACGCTGACGCCCAGACCCACGGTGAGCCGGGCCATGGCCAGCTCTTCGAGGACCTGGAGGTAGACCTCGTACGGCTGGTCACCGCCACCGTGCTCGGAGTCGTACGGCAGACCGAGCAGGCCCGATTCGGACAGCAGGGTGAAGACCTCGCGCGGGAAGCGTCCCGCGTCCTCCTCCTCGGCTGCCTTCGGCCTGATCTCACGCTGGGCGATGTCCCGGACGAGGGCGAGCAGATCCCGCGCCTCCTCCGTCGGCAGCTGACGCTCCACCGGCTGCGGGTCGCGGTCGGACATGGCGACGGTCTCCTCCCTCTTTCGGGCACCGGCGGGGGCCCGTCGGGTGGGGGCAGCTCCGCCTGGTCGTTCCGGATGGCCGAAGGCGCCCCCTTCCGGGTCTCGGAAGCGGCTGACCAGCGGCGTGCGCAGTGAGTATGCCCGATCAGCGACTTCACGTCACCAGTTAACGACCGCTTACTTCAAGAATCCAGTCGGAACTCGGCACGACACCGGATCCGGGGGCGAAATCGGGGACGACAGCCTGCGCCCCCGCGCAAACGATCAGCATTTGGTGCGAACATGACAATAATGCCCGGGCCGACTCACAGGCCTCCGCCCGGCGTCTCAGGCGTCGCGGCGGGCCGGCTCCGGCGCGCGGTAGGACGGGTCCAGTTCCTCGACGGCGCGCAGGGCTCCGCCGAGCGTCTTCACCAGCAGCGCGCGCATCGTGTCGCGGGACAGCTCGGGGCGGTCGATCCAGTCCAGGGTCGCGCCCTCCACACCGCACACCCAGGACAGCAGGCTCGTCCGTGCCAGCGGCGAGATGTCACCGCGGCCGTAGGCACCTTCGGCGATGGTGGTGATGACGGCCTCGCGCACCCCGTCCCGGACGGCGTGCACCTCGGCGTCGAAACCCACACCGCCGCTGACGATGGTGCGGTAGGCCGCCTGGTGGTTCTCGGCGTAGCGCAGATAGCCGTCGATGGTCCGGTGGACGCGGTCCACGGCGGGCATCTCCAGCCCGCTCGCGGCGGAGGTGACCAGGTCGGCGACGGAGTCCTGGATGATGGCCAGGTAGTAACCGCGCTTGGACTGGAAGTAGTAGTAGATCAGCCCCTTGGCGACATGCGCCTGGCGGGCGATGTCGTCCATGGACAGCGCGTCGTAGGACGTGTCGGCGAACAACTTCCGCCCGATGGCAATGAGTTCGGCGCGGCGCGTCACCGAGCGCTCGGTGCCGCGCATCCGGGGACGGGCGAGGGCACGCT
Source organism: Streptomyces sp. NTD91 (assembly GCF_059510455.1). Taxonomy (NCBI): domain Bacteria; kingdom Bacillati; phylum Actinomycetota; class Actinomycetes; order Kitasatosporales; family Streptomycetaceae; genus Streptomyces; species Streptomyces sp. NTD91. Next base: position 168,028 of record NZ_JCAJZW010000009.1, on the reverse strand, counting down.
GATGCGGCGTATTCAAGGTCGACCCTGTTCCAGGCGGTCGGCGGGACCTGAGCAGTATGTCAGAACATGCCGCGCGCGTGAGCGGGTCGGGTCAGAGCAGGCCGAGTTGGCTCACGAACATCGCGACGACCGCCACGAGGACCCAGCCCATGACGTGCTCGAGGGTCTGCGGGCCGGGGTCGTGGGGGCCACCGGTGCGGGCGCGGGTGGCGGTGGCCGGGTGTGCGGTCATGTCCATTTGTCCACCTTGCCACCCGCGACGGCGTCCGCGGCGATGAGCTCGGTCACACGGTCAGCGCACACCCACCGCCGCGAGCGCCTTGCGCTGGAGCGGGCTCGGATGGGCCGGGAAGTAGAGGTAGCAGACTCCCCCGGTGCCCGAGGCCACCTTGCCGGAGGCGTTGTACCGCTTGGTGCGCAGCCAGATGTTCTCGAACTCCCGGCGCAGATACACCCGTCGGACCGCCTCGTCGCTCGGCGATGCCGGGTCGTTGGCGATCACGTCGCCGTCCGCGGTGAAGCCGATCACCGTCATCAGATGGCCGGAGGTGCCGTAACCGGCGCCGGTCAGCTCGGTCTTGAGGAACGACTGGGACGTTATGGCCGGGATGCCGGCCGCGATCAGCGTCTCCAGGTCGGTGAGCGAGGCCAGCCGCGTGACCACGCCCTGCAGGCCCTCGAACGTGGCCGCGTAGGCGGCGTTGAACGGCCAGTTGCCGCAGCCCTGGTACTGGTAGTCGTAGGTGAAACGCGCGGCGTTGTCCACCTGCGGGTCGGCATACGTCGGGTCGACCCAGGACAGTTGCTCGGGAGTGAGCCGGCCGCCCCAGTACTCGATGATCATCTGCGAGGAGGTGGGGCTGCACCATGCCTCGCCGCCGCCGTCGTACTGCGGGTACTGACCCTTGTGGATCTCCTGCGAGTAGCGCGGGACGGCCAGTTCCTGGGCGAGGCCCGGGGTGGAGGCGGGAACCGTGAAGCGGTCGGGGATGTCGGAGCCCATGGCGCCGAGCCGCCACACGGTGGGGGTCAGGTGGGTACCGGGCCTGCGGTAGAGGGTGAGGCGCAGCCGGTACGACGTCAGGCGCAGGCCGGCGCTCGCGTCGTCGATGGCGAAGGTGTCGGTCCAGATGCTGCTCTTGCCGTCGCTCTGGCCGTCCACCGAGGTCCGCTTGATGTCCTGGTCCCCGGCCGCCCAGCGGCCCATCACGTACCAGGGGGTCTCGGTGCCGTCGGAGTAGGCGCCCCGCAGTTCCACCTGGAGCCAGGTGCCGTCGGGGGTGTGCGCGTTCCAGGAGGAGACGACCTCGGTGGCGGGGACGGTGAGCCGGCGCTCCGGGGAGGTCCAGGTGGCGTACTCCCAGGTGGCGGTGGTGCCGGTGTGCGGGTCGGTGTAGTCGGTACGGCCGGCGGGGGCGCCGATCTCGACGCCGGGGCGGGCGCCCGCGACGGCCCGGACGCCCTGGGCGGCACCGAGGCGCCACTCGCGGTACGTGGTCCAGGCGTGGTAGTCGATCGGGCGGGCCGGCGCCTGACCGGTGCCGGCGGCGGACGGCCGCGCGGCGGCGGCAGCGGGGGCCGTGCCGCCGGCCACCGCCGCGGCGACGGCGACGGCGAGGACGGTTCTGCGGGACGGCTGTTGGGCTCTGCTCATGGGCGCGCTTACCCCCAGGTGTCCGGTGATCCGGTGCGGTTGTGCGCCAACTATGGAGCAGGCGGCAGGGGCCTGCCAGCACTTCGGCGCATGCCACGCAAGGAATATTGGTCTGATCCGGTGAAAGCGCCTTCCCCGGCGCGGCGGTGCCGGTGCGGGCCGGGGGTGGAGCGCGGGGAACCGAGCGATCAGCCCTCGCGCCCGCACCCGGACGTCGTACGCGGCCGGCCTGTACGCCCGCCGGTCAGACGAGGTCCATCGCCGCCACCTCGTCGGGGCGCCCGTAGCTGATCGGCCCCTGGAAGCGGCGGCGGGCCGTGGCGAACCACCACACCGTCGCCACGACCAGGACGACGGCGAGCGCGATCGGCGCGTAATTGAAGGAGTCGACGGTGATCGGCGAGGCCTGCGGAAGCATGAACAGGACGCTGCTGAGCACGATCCAGACCACCGCCAGCCAGCCGACCGGCCGCCCCCAGCGCCCCAGGTGCCAGGGCCCCGGCTGGAACCCGTCACCGAGCCGCAGCCGCAGGAAGATCGGCACCGCGTAGGCGAGGAAGAGACCGACGACGTTGACGCTGACGATCGCGGTGAACGCGGTGTGGGACCACCAGCCGGGTACGACCAGCACCAGTGAGCAGGCCACCGCGAGCCACACCGCCTTCACGGGGGTACGGGTGCGCGGCGAGACCGAGTGCCACCAGCGGGAGCCGGGCATGGCGCCGTCGCGGGAGAAGGCGAAGATCTGCCGGGTGTTACTGGTGAGGTTGGCGAGCCCGCAGAAGAGCATCGCGCCGATGACGATGAGGAGCATGACCTTGGCGGCGCCGAGGCCGAGTCCGTCGATGAGGATCTGGACGGGCGGTGCGTCCGAGCCGGCCACCTTGGCGTAGTCGCCGATGCTGTAGACCAGCGCGAGCATCAGGATCAGTCCGGTGATCGCCGAATAGCCGATGGCGCGTGTGATCCCCTTGGGTGCGTTGACCGTCGCGCGGACCGTTTCCTCCGACATGTGGAAGCTGCCGTCGAACCCGGTGAACGTCCAGCTGGTGACCAACAGGCCGAGCATGCCGCCGTAAAGCCCGCTCCGGAAGCCGGTGTTGTTCTCGAAATGCGTCACGAACGACACCGGCTGATGATGATCAGGCATCACTGCCAGTGCCCCTACGATCACCACGAGTCCGATCAGCAGCCACCACACGGAAATCCGGTTCAGTACGGCGACGAGCTGCACCGTGTAGGTGTTGGCAAGCCCCTGCACGACGATGATGAGGGCCGTGATCAGCACCGTCTGGTGCGCGGTCGGCCGGTAGGAGGGCCACTGCAGGTGCAGGAAGGCCTGGACGAAGGTGGCGGCCGCGTAGCCGGTGGCGGCGGTGCCGCCGATCTGGCCCACGAAGTTCAGCCAGCCGGTGAACCAGGACCAGGCGCCCTTGTGCCGCTTCGCCAGTTTACCGGCGGAGAAATACAGGGCGCCGCTCGTCGGATAGGCGGAGGCGACTTCCGCCATGGCCGCACCGATGAGCAGTACCATGACGCAGACGCCGATCCAGCCGAACACGAGAATGCGGGGGCCGCCCGCGTTCATGCCGAATCCGAAGGACGAGAAAATACCCGAGAGGATATTGATGATGGTGAAGGAGATCGCGAAATTGTCGAACGCCTGGAAACGACGCGTGAGTTTACGCGGATAACCCATCGCGTGCAGGGTCGCGTCGTCGTCGAGCACGACCGGGTCCGCGCCCGCGCGGGCCTGCGCCCGGGGCTTCGATGTCCGTTCCGACACAGATAGGCCTTTCTTCTGGGTGAATCCGGGTGAAAGGGCGGAGCAGGTGCGGGTCGGTCGGGTCACGGCACGGGCAGGCCGCAGGCGCGCCGGGCCCGGGAGAGCTGCTCGGCGGGGTCGCCGAAGGCGCTCCAGGGCATACGCGAGGCGTACGGGCCCATCGCCGTGAGCACCGCCCGGGCCTCGAACGCGCACTGGGCCATGACCAGGGCGTGCGCGAGGTAGGCCAGGTCGAGCACCGGGGTGTAGCGGTAACCGGCCACCACGGGGAGCCAGTGCTGGTAGACCGCCAGCGCGGTGGAGCGCCACTGCGGCTGTTCCCAGACACGGTCGGCGAGCAGCTGGGTGGGGTTGTAGCTCTCCACGAGGGCCACCAGGGGCAACAGCCGCAGGGCCGAGTCTGCGGGCGCCCGCTGGCTGAGGAAGGCAGCCACGTCCCAGGCCGCGTTGACCGAACCGCCGTACCGCGTGAAGAAGAAGGACAGGAAACGGTGGTGGCCCTCGCGGTTCCAGGGGTCCAGCGTCAGGACGTGGGCGAACAGCCGCCAAGGGCCGGCCGGGGCGGTGAGCAGGCCGTGCGGTGCCGGATCGCACGGCCGGTGCAGCCGGGCCATGGCGAGCCTGGCGACCCAGGGCGTGGGGTCCTCCGGCGCCATGGCGGCGGCCCGGTCGCAGGCGGTCAGCGCTATGCGCTCCAGCGCCTCGGCGCGCTCGTCGTGCGCGTCGGCGGCCCGCAGCGCACGCTGCACCGCGACCCGGGCCCACAGCAGCGCGGCCTCGGGGGTCGGTTCCTCGGCGAGCCAGCGCTCGGCCAGGTCGGTGCCGGCCGCCTCGGAGGCGAGGACCAGCGAGCGATGGGCGCGCAGGGCGAAGTCGGAACGCGTCTCGGCAAGTGCCTCGTACGCGCATCGATAACGCCCGGCCCGGACATCGACGCATACGCTCGCCAGGACACGGTCGTCGGCCGCCGGGTGCCACACATAGTGCCCTTCGAATAACTCCGCGGCCATCTCCCCCTGCCAGTCCCCGTACGCGCACCGGTCGGTCGTGCTGGAGGCACCCTACTCAGCCGCGGGCGCACCCGGAACGGCTGATTCGACATATCGGTCAGGGGTTTCGTGAATGTTTATCCGAGGCCAATGACTGGCCGCCGGCCGATGATTCAAAACGCGACCTTTTCGGTCCCGCGGGCCCGGCCGTACGTCTGCAAACGGCCACACCGGGCCTCTATGCGCCCCTACTACACTGTTTCGGGACAACCGCCCGCATCCGCCCGCACCGGGGGAACCGTCATTCGCGAACTCGCCGCCCGGCTGCGCCGGCTGCCCCCCTCCCTCGGGCAGGTCCGGCTGGTCGGCGTCGACGGGCACGCCGGCTCGGGAAAGTCCACCTTCGCCGGGCAGCTGGCCGCCGCGCTCGGCGGGGCTCCGGTGCTGCACCTCGACGACATCGCCACTCACGAGCAGCTCTTCGAGTGGACCGTCCGGCTGACGGCCCAGGTGATCCGCCCTCTCGGCCGCGGCGAGAGGGCCTCCTACACGCCCTACGACTGGCGCGCTCGCGCCTTCGGTGCGCCGCGCCCGCTGCCGGCCGCGCCCGTGGTCCTCGTCGAGGGCGTCGGCGCGGGCCGCCGGGCGCTGCGACCGCATCTGGCCCTGCTGCTGTGGATGGAGACCCCCCGGGAGGAGTCCTGGGCGCGCGGCCGGCTGCGGGACGGGCCGGAGCAGCGCGAGTTCTGGAAGGGCTGGGTCGCGGCGGAGGCCGCGCACTTCGCCCGGGACCCCTCACGCCCCCATGCGGATCTTCTGGTGCTCCAGACACCGGAGGGATACGAGGTGCTGCCGGGTCCCGGGTCAACGACTGGACCGGACCAAGGTGTCACCCACGGTGACGGACCACCCTCGTTGTGGTGAACCCGTGAAGACCCTTGCGGGCGAACTTCCCCCAGTGTCCCAACTCCGCTTGACCCACGGGTCGTACAGGTCTTACGTTCTCAATGAGCGGTGATACGAAGCCGCCGCAGACGCGAAGCCCCCGGTTGTTCCCCCGTGATCGGGGGCTTCGTTCTGTCCGCTTCACTCTTTCCCGGGCCCCGCGCGCACCGATCCGCTCACCCTCGGTCACCGATCCCTGTGCGCCCCGTCTGCTCCCACCTCGACAAACGGCCCGTGCGGCACCCTTCGGCACGCGGTCGCCGCGCGGGTACGATGCCCTCGGTGCGACCTTCGAGGCTGCCTCGCGCACCGGTAACTCCGGTCCGCGGCACAGCGGTTCGACCGCGGCGGCCGTCGGGCGACTGCCCGGTGGTGATCCACGGGGACACGGTCTGTGGGGGGACGGGATGGACTTCGGCACGCAGGGCCCCGAGGCCCCGGCCGACCTGGCCTGGCTACGGGGGGTGGACGCCTACACGATGGGCGCCTATCCGCAGGCGGAGGAGGAGTTCCGCGCCGCGGTGCGGATGGACCCCGGGATGGCCGACGGCTGGCTCGGGCTGCACGCGCTCAGGGTCGACACGACGACCGCGCTGCTGAGGATGTTCCGGCACCGCGACCGCTTCGGCGAACAACGCGCCCGGCACCGCCGCTCGCTCAACTCCTGGTACTGGCTGGGCTGGTGGGTGCAGCCGGTGCTGGAGAGCCCGCGCGATCTGCTGCTCGCGCACGCCTCGCACTGGCTGGACGGCCGGCACGTGCCCGAACTGGACCGGGCCCTCGCCGGGCTGCCCCCGGTCGACACCGACCCGCAGGTCCGCTTCCTGCACGCCTGCCGCGCCTACCTGGTCAAGGACTGGGAGCAGCTGGTACGGCACACCGACCCGCTGCTGGACGATGCCATGCTCGGCATCGAGGCGGGTCTGTTCGGCGGCATGGCCCGGGTCCGGCTGGAGATGTACGGCCAGGCCGAACCGCTGCTGTCGGCTGCGTTGATGCGCTGCCGCAGCGAACAGCCGCAGCGCAAGGAGCTGCGCTACTGGCTGGCCCGGGCGCACGAGGGCACGGGACGCTCGGCGGCGGCCCTGCCCCTGTACCGGGCCGTGCACCGCGTCGACGCCGCCTTCATGGACACCTCGGCACGGCTGGCGGCGATCGCCGAGGGCGACGGGTACGACGACGGAGGCGACTTCGCCGCGATCACCCTGACCGGTGCCGGGCAGGACAGCGTGGACGGCCCCGACGGCTTCGATCCGATCTTCGGCGGCGAGGGACGCGATCTGCGGCTGTCTGAACCGGATCTGCCGACGGGCCCCCTGCCGTCGGTGACCGATCCGGCGGTGCGGGTGAAGACCGGCCTGACCGCCTACTCGCCCATCCCGGCAGGCCCCACCGACCCCGCCCTGCTGGAGGAGGCGCTCGCCGCGCTCGAGCGCATGGTAGGCCTGGAACCGGTGAAACGCCAGGTCAAGGCGTTGTCCGCGCAGTTGAACATGGCTCGGCTGCGGGCCGGTCAGGGGCTGCCGGTGCAACCGCCGAAACGGCACTTCGTCTTCTCCGGGCCGTCGGGCACCGGCAAGACCACGGTGGCCCGGATTCTGGGCCGGGTGTTCTACGCGCTGGGGCTGCTCGGCGGCGACCATCTGGTGGAGGCGCAGCGGGCGGATCTGGTCGGCGAGTACCTCGGGCAGACGGCCGTGAAGGCCAACGAACTGATCGACTCCGCGATCGGCGGCGTGCTGTTCGTGGACGAGGCGTACTCCCTGTCCAACTCCGGGTACGGCAAGGGGGACGCCTACGGCGACGAGGCCTTGCAGGTGCTGCTGAAGCGGGCCGAGGACAACCGGGACCATCTGGTGGTGATCCTCGCCGGCTATCCGGAGGGCATGGACCGGCTGCTGGCCGCGAACCCCGGGCTGTCCTCCCGTTTCACCACCCGCGTCGACTTCCCCTCCTACCGCCCGCAGGAACTCACCGAGATCGGCAAGGTGCTGGCCGGGGAGAACAGTGACGTGTGGGACGAGGAGGCGCTGGAGGAGCTGCGCTCGATCGCCGGGCACGTGGTCGAACAGGGCTGGATCGACGAGCTGGGCAACGGCCGGTTCCTGCGGACGCTGTACGAGAAGAGCTGCGCGTACCGGGATCTGCGGCTGTCGACGTCCGCGGGGGCGCTGTCACGGGACGACCTGGCGACGCTTCGGTTGCCGGATCTGATGCAGGCGTACGGAGAGGTGCTGTCGGGGCGGGGGCCGCACGATCCGTCGGCCACCTGAGCGGGGGCGGCCGTGCGGCGGTCCACGACGGAGCACCGGGCGGGCCTTCACCCCCGGGAAGGAGACGATCAACCTCGGACGGTCCGTCGCGGCCAGGCCTCCGCGGACCCGGAGGCATCCGACGAGGCCGGTCTCGGCAACACCGCGGCGACCTGGACGTCCGCTGGGACGACATCACCCGGGGAGCCAGGGGCCTGGCGCCGCAAGGCCGCACCGGCGGCCTCGTCCCCGTACGGCGGGATGCTTCGACGACGTTCCGTTCTCGCTCGCCACGCCGGGATTCGACCACTGCACCGCGTCGGACGCCACGTGCGCCGGCATGGTTCCAGTCGTCACGCCCGCGGCCGACGGGTCCTCCTGCAGAAGATCGTCACGGCCTCGTCGTCCGTGCGGCTTCGCCGGGGATTCCGTCAGCCCGCCAGTGCCTCTTCCGGTTCGCCGCTCGCCCGCGGTTCCGCCAGCCTCACCTCGGGTGTTTCCCGGTGCGCGGGATCCCGGACCTCGCCGACGAGCGTTTCCAGCACGTCCTCCAGGGCGACCAGCCCGAGCACCTTGCCCGAGGCGTCCGCCACCTGGGCCAGGTGGGTCGCCGCCCGGCGCATGACGGTCAGGGCGTCGTCCAGGGGGAGTTCGGCGCGAAGGGTCGCCATGGGGCGCCAGACGTGCTGCGGCACCGCCCGGTGGGAGTCCTCCAGATCGAGGACGTCCTTCACATGGACGTACCCCATGAACACGCCGTTCCCGGTCGCGGCGACCGGGAAACGGGAATAGCCGGTCCGGGCGGTCAGCTGGACGATCTCCCCGGGGGTGACCGCGGGGGTCACGGTCACCAGTGCCTCCCGGCGCAGCAGGACGTCCGTCACCGGGCGGGAGCCCAGCTCCAGGGCGTCCTCCAGACGCTCCCGCTCCTCGGGGGCGAGCAGGCCGGCCTGACCGGAGTCCTCCAGCAGGCGGTTGAGCTGCTCGGGGGTGACGACGGCCTCGACCTCGTCCTTGGGCTCGACCCGGAAGAGCCGCAGGATGCCCTGGGCGCAGGCGCCGAGTGTCACGGTGATCGGCCTGCAGACGCGGGCGAACCAGACCAGTCCGGGGCTGAGCCGGAGCGCCGCCTTCTCAGGGGCCGCCATCGCGAGGTTCTTGGGCACCATCTCGCCGATGACCAGGTGGAAGAAGACCACCGCCGCCAGCGCGATGACGTAGCCCAGCGGGTGGACCATGCCGTCCGGAAGGTGGACGGCGGCGAACAGCGGCTCCAGCAGATGCGCCACCGTGGGCTCGGCCACCGCGCCAAGGGTCAGCGAGCAGACCGTGATGCCGAACTGGGCCGCGGCCATCATCTGCGGCAGCCGCTCCAGGCCGTACAGCACCTGCCGGGCGCGGGCGGTGCCGAGCGGTTCGATCTGGCTGCGGCGCACCGAGACGAGCGCGAACTCGGCGCCGACGAAGAAGCCGTTGGCCAGCACGAGCAGCGCGGCGAAGGCCAGTTGGAGGACGCTCATCGGGCGGCCTCCACCATGTTGCTCACCGGCGCCGTACGGACCAGGCGGACCCGTTCGGCGCGGTAGTGGCCGACCTGGCGGACGGAGAGCCGCCAGCCGGGCAGCTCGGCGCGGTCGCCGGGGGCCGGGATGCGGCCCAGCAGGTCGGCGACGAGTCCGGCGACCGTCTCGTACGGCCCCTCGGGCACGTCGAGCCCTATGCGCTGGAGGGTGTCGACGCGGCAGCTTCCGTCGGCGTCCCAGGCGGGCCGGCCGTCCTCCGGCGGGGCGGGAGCCAGCTCGGGCATGTCCTTGGCGTCGTGCTCGTCGCGGACCTCGCCGACGAGTTCCTCGACGATGTCCTCCAGGGTGACCACGCCGGCCGTGCCACCGTACTCGTCGACGACGACCGCGATGGGCTGCTCGGAGCGGAGCCGGGTGAGCAGGGGCTGGACCGGCAGGGTCTGCGGGACCAGAAGCGCCTTGCGGGCGATACGGCCCACCGGGGTGCGCAGGCGGTCGTGCACGGGGACGGCGAGGGCGTCCTTCAGATGGGCCATGCCGACGATCTCGTCGATCTTCTCCCGGTAGACGGGGAAGCGGGACAGGCCGGTGGCCCTGGTGAGGTTGACGACGTCCTCGGCGGTGGCCGTGTCCTGCAGGGCGCTGACCTTCACCCGCGGGGTCATGACGTGCTGCGCGGTCAGCTCGCCCAGGGACAGGGTGCGCACGAACAGGTCGGCCGTGTCCTGTTCCAGGGCTCCGGCCTGCGCGGAGTGGCGGGCCAGGGACACCAGTTCGCCCGGGGTGCGGGCGGAGGCCAGTTCATCGGCGGGTTCGACGCCGAGGGCCCGCACCAGCCGGTTGGCGACCGTGTTCAGCGCGGCGATCACCGGGCGGAACAGTCGGGAGAAGGTGGCCTGCGGGCCGGCCACGAACCGGGCGACCGGCAGTGGCTTGGACACCGCCCAGTTCTTGGGCACGAGCTCGCCGATCACCATCTGGACCGCGGAGGCCAGCAGCATGCCGACGACCACGGCGACACCGGAGACCGCGCCGTCCGGGATGCCGAGCGCGGCGAACGGGCCGCGCAGCAGCCGGGCCAGGGCGGGCTCGGCGAGCATGCCGACGACGAGGGAGGTGATGGTGATGCCGAGCTGGGTGCCGGAGAGCTGGAAGGACAGCTCCTTGAGCGACTCGGCGACTGTGCGGGCCCGTCGGTCGCCCTCGGCGGCCGCCTTCTCGGCCTCCGTCGCCTCGACGGTCACCAGGCCGAACTCGGCGGCCACGAAGAAGCCGTTGGCGAGGATCAGCAGGAAAGCCGCTCCCAGGAGCAGCAAAGAGATGGTCACGCTGCCACCGCCTTCCCGGTATGTCGGGCAGGGGCGGCGCAGGTACTACAGGACGATCCGTCCATCGCTGGAGGGAGTCACTCCTCGGGTAGCAGGAACCCCTGTGCGCCGGTTGGCGTCCAGGGGCGGAGGCCCGGCGAAAGGGCCTCCGTCACCAGATTAATCAAGACGGCGCCGCTGGGGCAGGGTGGACGACCCGGAGTGAGCCCCGAGTCACCCCTGAGCCGCCTCCGGGTCAGCCCCGGCCGTCCGCCGGGTGGGCCGTGGCACGGACTTCGGCGAGGGCCCGCAGGGCCTGCGCGTCGGCGACGGCGCGCCGCTTGGCGAGCCCCGGCTGGATGCCGAGGGCGGGCAGGCTGGTGCCGTCGCTGAGGTTGAGGTAGACCCATGGATCCCCCGGACGGAGGTTCACCTGAAGGATCTCCGGCCACTCCAGACGCCGCTTGCCGGCGATGTTGACCACGGTCACACCGGCCTCGTCGGCGACGACCTTCACCCGGGCGATCCGGGCCAGCACCCAGAAGATCAGCGCCCCGGTGACGGCGAAGCTGGCCCGCTCCCCCGGGCCGAGCTGCTCCAGCAGCAGCCCGATCCCGGATATGGTCACGAAGATCAGCACCCCGGCGGTGAGCAGGATGGCCCGGGTGTGGCCCGGCCGGAAGGTGACGGGCAGGGCCGGAAGGGTGGGTGTGTCGGACATCTCGGTGCGCACCCCTTACAGGCGGCAGGCGTGGATGGCCGTGGTCAGGATGGCGCGGGCGCCGATGGCGTAGAGGTCGTCCATGATCCGCTGCGCCTCCTTGGCGGGGACCATGGCGCGGACCGCGACCCAGCCCTCGTTGTGCAGCGGGGAGACGGTCGGGGACTCCAGGCCCGGGGTGAGCGCGACGGCCTTCTCGAGCTGCTCGACACGGCAGTCGTAGTCCATCATCACGTACGTCCGGGCGACCAGGACGCCCTGGAGGCGACGCAGGAACTGCTGGACCTTCGGTTCCTCACCGTCGGTGCCGGTGCGGCGGATGACGATCGCCTCGGACTTCATGATCGGCTCGCCGAAGACGTCCAGACCGGCGTTGCGCAGGCTCGTGCCGGTCTCGACGACGTCGGCGATGACCTCGGCGACGCCCAGCTCGATCGCGGTCTCCACGGCGCCGTCCAGGTGGACGACGGAGGCATCGACGCCCCTGTCCTCGAGGTGCCCGGCGACGATGCCCTCGTAGGAGGTGGCGACCGTCTTGCCCTTGAGGTCCTCGATGCCGTTCGCGGTGCCTGGCTTGGCGGCGAAGCGGAAGGTGGAGCGGGCGAAGCCGAGCGGCAGGATCTCCTCGGCGTCGGCACCGGAGTCGATCAGCAGGTCGCGGCCGGTGATGCCCACGTCGAGGCGGCCGGAGGCGACGTAGATCGCGATGTCGCGGGGGCGGAGGTAGAAGAACTCGACCTCGTTGACCGGATCGACGATCCGCAGCTCCTTGGACTCGCGGCGCTGCTGGTAGCCGGCCTCATGCAGCATCTCCGCCGCAGGGCCGGACAGTGAACCCTTGTTGGGGACGGCGATGCGCAGCATGAGGTCGGCTTCCTTTGTGTGAAGGGGTTTTCTACGGCTTGTGCGGCGGGCGGGTCACAGGTGGGCGTAGACGTCGTCCAGCGAGATCCCGCGGGCGACCATCATCACCTGGACGTGGTACAGCAGCTGGGAGATCTCCTCGGCGGCCGCCTCCTTGCCCTCGTACTCGGCGGCCATCCAGACCTCGGCGGCCTCTTCGACGACCTTCTTGCCGATGGCATGGACACCCTTGCCGACCAGCTCTGCGGTGCGGGAGGTGGCGGGGTCGCCGTGGGCGGCCTTCTGCTGGAGCTCGGTGAAGAGCTCCTCGAACGTCTTCTTGGACATGGTGGTCCTTACCCTACGCGCTCCGGCCGATGCCTCAGTGCCAGGGTTCGGATACCGAGCGCAGTGTGGCGGCGGTCGAGACCGCCGCGGTGACCGCCTCGTGGCCCTTGTCCTCGTTCGAGCCCTCCAGGCCGGCCCGGTCCAGCGCCTGCTCCTCGGTGTCGCAGGTGAGCACGCCGAAACCGACGGGCACGCCGGTCTCGACGCTGACCTGGGTGAGGCCCTGGGTGACGCCCTGGCACACGTAGTCGAAGTGGGGAGTGCCGCCGCGGATGACCACACCGAGGGCGACCACGGCGTCGTAGCCGCGCCCGGCCAGCACCTTGGCGGCGACGGGGAGTTCGAAGCTGCCCGGGACCCGGATCAGGGTCGGCTCGTCGATCCCCAGTTCGCGCAGGGCGCGCAGGGCGCCGTTCACCAGACCGTCCATCACCTTCTCGTGCCACTGCGCCGCGATGACGGCGACCCTGAGGTCGCTCGCGTTGCGTACGGACAGCTCCGGTGCACCCTTGCCGCTCACGTGTCTCCTAAGTGCCTTGCAGTCGTGCTTACTGGCTTACTGGTTGGCCGCCACGGCCGGTGTGTCCAGCCAGGGCAGGTCGTGTCCCATCCGGTCGCGCTTGGTGCGCAGGTAGTGGAGGTTGTGCTCGCCGGCCTCGATCGGCATCGATTCGCGGCCGGTGACCTTCAGACCGTGCCGCAGCAGCGCGTCGGTCTTGTCGGGGTTGTTGGTCATCAGCCGGACGCTGCGCACGCCGAGGTCGGCGAGGATCTGCGCACCCGCGCCGTAGTCGCGGGCGTCGGCGGGCAGGCCGAGTTCGAGGTTGGCGTCGAGGGTGTCGCGGCCCCGTTCCTGGAGTTCGTACGCCCGGAGCTTGGACAGCAGTCCGATGCCGCGTCCCTCGTGGCCGCGCAGGTAGACCACCACGCCCCGGCCCTCCTCCTGGATGCGCCGCAGGGCGGTGTCCAACTGGGGGCCGCAGTCGCAGCGCAGGGAGCCGAAGACGTCACCGGTGAGGCATTCGGAGTGGACGCGGACCAGGACGTTCTCGCCGGCCCCGATGTCGCCGTGGACGAGGGCGACGTGCTCGACGCCGTCGACGGTGGAGCGGTAGCCGTAGGCGGTGAAGGTGCCGTGCCGGGTGGGCAGGCGGGTCTCGGCCTCGCGGCGGACGGTGGGCTCGCTGCTGCGCCGGTAGGCGATCAGGTCCTCGATGGAGATGATCGTCAGCCCGTGCTTGCGGGCGAACGGGATCAGCTCGGGCAGGCGGAGCATTCGGCCGTCCTCGCCGGCGATCTCCACGATGGCGCCGGCCGGGCGCAGGCCCGCGAGCCGGGCGAGGTCGACGGCGGCCTCGGTGTGGCCGTTGCGCACGAGGACGCCGCCGGGCCTGGCGCGCAGCGGGAAGACGTGGCCGGGGCGGACGAAGTCCGTGGGCTCGGCCGTGCCGCTCGCGAGCAGTTGGAGCGTGGTGGCGCGGTCGGCGGCGGAGATGCCGGTGCTCACACCGTGCGCGGCGGAGGCGTCCACGGAGACGGTGAACGCGGTCTTCATCGACTCGGTGTTGTCCTGGACCATCTGCGGGAGCCGGAGCCGGTCCAGTTCCTGGGGCTCCATGGGCGCGCAGATCAGACCGCGGCACTCGCTCATCATGAACGCGACGATCTCGGGGGTCGCGTGTTCGGCCGCGACGACCAGGTCGCCCTCGTTCTCGCGGTCCTCGTCGTCCACGACGACGACCGGGCGGCCGGCCGCGATGTCGGCGATGGCCTGCTCGACGGGGTCGAGCCCGAAGTTCTCGATGGCGTCGGTGTCGTACAGGGGCGGTGCCGAGGTCATGCCGGGGCTCCTTCCAGGACGGGCTGCGGGCTCCTGCGGGAGCGCAGCCACCAGTCGCGCATGCCCCACAGGACGAGCGCGCCGTAGATGACGTAGACGAAACCGGAGAAGGCGTAGCCGTTGGCGAAGTTGAGGGGCACGCCGACGAGGTCGACCAGCAGCCAGGCGATCCAGAACTCGACCATGCCCTTGGCCTGGGCGTACATGGCGACGATGGTGCCGACGAAGATGTAGGCGTCGGGCCAGGGGTCCCAGGACAGCGACGGGTAGGCCGTGAAGAGCAGGGCCACGGCGACCGTGCCGACGGCGGCCGCGCCGAGCATCGCCGCGCGCTCGCGCCAGCCGGCGAAGCGGGGGGTTATGTGCCCGTTGCCCGACCGGTCCTTGTCGCGCCGCCACTGCCACCAGCCGTAGAGGGCGACGGCCATGACGACGGCCTGCTTGCCGGCGCTGCCCGTCAGATGTCCGTAGAAGGCGGCGAACAGGACGAGGCCGGAGAGGAACTGCACGGGCCAGGTCCACAGGGAGCGGCGCCAGCCGAGGGCGAGAGCGATCAGCCCGAGGACGTTGCCGGTCATGTCCGACCAGATGATGCGCTGGCCGAAGAGGGTGAAGGCCTCGGAGTTCAGCCAGTTCACTCGGCCGCCCCCTGCGCACGGTCGCCGAGCAGTCGCTCGACGTACTTGGCGACGACGTCGACCTCGAGGTTGACCGGGTCGCCGGGCTGCTTGTGCCCGAGCGTGGTCAGGGCGAGGGTGGTCGGGATGAGGCTGACGGTGAAGTAGTCGGGGCCGGCGTCCACGACCGTGAGGCTGATGCCGTCGACGGTGATCGAGCCCTTCTCGACGACGTAGCGGGAGAGGTCCGCGGGGAGGGAGACCTTCACGATCTCCCAGTTCTCGGAGGGCTTGCGCTCCAGCACCTCTCCGGTGCCGTCGACGTGGCCCTGCACGATGTGCCCGCCCAGGCGGGCGCCCACGGCCATGGGACGTTCGAGGTTGACGCGGGATCCCACGGTGAGCGCGCCGAGGCCGGAGCGGTTCAGGGTCTCCGCCATCACGTCGGCGGTGAACTCGTCGCCCTCGTGCTCCACCACGGTGAGACAGACGCCGTTCACGGCGATGGAGTCGCCGTGCCGCGCGCCCTCGGTCACCACGGGGCCGCGGAGCCGGAAGCGGGAGGCGTCGCCGAGGTTCTCGACGGCGGTGACCTCACCCAGCTCTTCGACGATACCGGTGAACACTTCCCGGGTCCTCCTGCCTCTTCGGGCACGGACTCCGGGGCCTGTCGATGACGACAGAACGTACGGGTGAGCACGCCGGGGCGGCGCCGAAAGAGGGCCGTCCGCGTGCGGACCAGCCCCAGATACGGCGACGCGCACACGTGTGTGCCCGCCCGCCGCGCACTGCCTCCCATCCGGACTTTAACCGTCGGTCCAGGAATTTCACCTGGTCAACCGGCCGCTGGAAGCGACCGGGTCGCGGACTGTAACCGCCGGTTCGGACTTTCACCGACCCCGGAGTGCGCTGCTTCTGGTACAGAGCCAGTCTGCCACGCCGGGCGGCCGTCCAGACAGGCGGAGGGTGTGGGTTCCCTCACAGTGCGTGTCACCAGCCTTGCGTGACGCGCCCGAGGCACCCAACTCGCCGTGCTGCAGAGGCACTTGACATCGGCTCGAAGTCATTGACCATACTGGTCTAGTCCTTTTATCGTGCGGTCGGGTCCGGCGGCGGTGACGACGGCCCTTGCCCGCCGCCGGACCGCCCAGAACGGCGGACCTGCCCGGCCCCGGCGGCCGCCGGCACTCCGTGACCGGGACGTCACCAGGCCTCTGGCAGGCTGTGCCGCATGACGTCATCGCCGCTCGCCGACGAGTTCGAGTCCCACCGGCCCCGTCTGTTCGGGCTGGCGTACCGCCTGCTGGGCTCCGCGCACGAGGCGGAGGACGCGGTGCAGGACGCGTATGTGCGGTTCAGCGGCGCGGACCGGGCGGCGATCGAGCACCCGGGCGCGTGGCTCGCCAAGGCCGTCACCAACCTCTGTCTGACCCGGCTGGCCTCGGCCCGGGCGCGGCGCGAGGAGTATCCCGGGACCTGGCTGCCGGAGCCGGTGGCCACCTCCGACGGCACGCTCGGGCCGCTGGAGTCGGCCGAGCGCCGCGAGCAGGTGTCGATGGCGCTGCTGGTCCTGCTGGAACGGCTGACGCCGGCCGAGCGGGCCGTGTACGTGCTGCGCGAGGCCTTCCGTTACGCCCATCGGGAGATCGCGGACGTCCTGGATCTGAGCGAGGCCAACTGCCGTCAGCTGTACCGGCGGGCGTCGGTCCGGGTCGCCGTGCCGGAGAACCGCTTCGAGCCCGCGCCGGAGCGGCGGGAGCAGCTGCTCCTGTCCTTCCTCACGGCGGCCCGCGAGGGTGACCTGGCCGGGCTGGAGAGGATGCTCACGGCGGACGTCACCTACTGGGGCGACGGCGGCGGCAGGGTGTCCGCGGTCAGGCGGCCGGTCGAGGGGCGCGAGAAGGTCGTGCGCTTCCTGGTGGGCGGGGCCGAGCGGTTCACCGGTGGTCTGGACATCGGGGTGCGGGAGGTCAACGGGGCGACGGCGCTGGTCGGCTGGGCGGGTGACGTGCTCGCCGGGGTGGCGGCCTTCGAGTTGCGGGACGGGCTGATCGCCCAGGTGTGGACCATGTTGAATCCGGACAAGCTGGCCTACGTGCAGCGGCAGCTGGTACGGCCGTAGCCCGCTGCCGGCCGGGCTTGTCACATTCGCCGGGGCCACGCGGTCTCAATGGTGAGGGTGCCCCGGGCGGGCGCACCCCGAGTCCGGAGGGAGCGCGAACAGCATGACGACCATCCTGGTGACCGGCGGGACCGGCACGCTCGGGCGGTGTGTGACGGAGCGGCTGCGGGCGGACGGGCACGAGGTGCGGGTGCTGAGCCGGCACACGCAGCCGTACGCCGTCGATCTGCGCGTCGGGGGGAGCGGCCTCGACGCGGCGCTCGCCGGCGTGGAGACGGTGGTGCACTGCGCGACCACCCAGCGGGGCGGGGACGAGGCCTCCGCCGATCACCTGATCGAGGCGGCCCGCCGGGCCGGGGTGGGCCATCTGGTCTACATCTCCATCGTCGGCGTCGACCGGGTGCCGCTCGGCTACTACAGGACCAAGCTGGCCGTGGAGCGCCGGATCGAGGAGTCGGGGCTCGGCTGGACGGTCCTGCGCACGACCCAGTTCCACGACCTTCTCGTCACGGTCCTGGGCGGGCTGGCCAAGGCGCCCGTCGTGCTGGTTCCGGCCGGCCTGCCGGATCAGCCGGTGGAGGTCACCGAAGTCGCCGAGCGCCTGGCCGAGTCGGCGCTCGCCGCGCCGGCCGGGCGGGTGGCGGACATGGGCGGCCCCGAAGTGCGGTCCCTGGACTCGCTGGCCCGCGCCTACGTGCGGGCGACCGGCCGCCGCCGGACGGTGGCCCAGGTCCCTCTGTTCGGCCGTACCTACCGTGCGTGCCGCGAGGGCGGACTGCTGGCGCCGGACCGGGCGGTGGGGAGGACGACGTTCGAGGAGTATCTGGCGCGGCGCTTCGACGGCTGACGCACGGAGGGCGCCGGGACGGGCACATGCCTCCCGCCGGAATCGCCCGAACCGGACCGGGCAGGAGTCCGGTGCGGTCCGTGCAGGGGTCCGGTGCGCTGCGGCCGCTGCGGTCCGGGCAGCGGTCCGATGGGGCCGAGACAGCGGCCGTCGGCGCCCGGACAGGGTTTCCGGTCCGGACACGGTCCGACGGGCGAGGCAGATGCGGTCCGGGCAGCGGTCCGATGGGGCCCAGGCAGCAGCCGTAGGTCCGGTGGGCGAGGCGGGTCCCGTACATTTCCGGGCTGCGGTCCGACGGTGCCGGCGCCCGTGCGGTCCGGGCAGCGGTCCGATGAGGCCGACGCAGCGGCCGTCGGCGCCCGGACAGGGGTTCCGGTCCGGGCAGCGGTCCGATGAGGCCGGGGCAGCGGTCCGGTGGGCCGGGGCGGCGGTCCCGTGGGGTCCGGACCGGGGTCCGGGCCGGGCAGGCGTTCCGTGTGGGCCGGACAAGCAGCCGGACGCAGGCCGGACCGGCGACCCCCAGCACAGGGCCGGGCAGGTGGTCAGGGGCGGGCCGGAGGTGCGAAGAGTTCCTCCTGGGCGCGGTCCCGAGCCGTCAGCAGAGCCCCGCGCAGCACCGCCGCGCCGCCGAGCGTGCTCGCCCGCACCTCTGTGACCAGGGGCGACATACGGCGGAGGCGGTC
Source organism: Streptomyces sp. NTD91 (assembly GCF_059510455.1). Lineage (NCBI taxonomy): Bacteria > Bacillati > Actinomycetota > Actinomycetes > Kitasatosporales > Streptomycetaceae > Streptomyces > Streptomyces sp. NTD91. The sequence goes on along the minus strand of NZ_JCAJZW010000009.1, from coordinate 149,551 downwards.
CTCGACGAGAGCGGCCAGCAGCGGGCCACCGGCCTGCCCGACCTCTCCGCCGAGCACCACACAGCCGGGATCGAGCACGGCCACGACGGACGCGGCGCCGACGGCGATCCGGTCGGCGAGGGCGTGGAGGAACGGTCCGGCGCGCCGCCCACCGTCCGCAGGGGCCGCACCCGGCGAGGCCGCGCCCGCCGCGCCCAGGTCACCCGCCTCCCCCACAGCTCTCTCGACCACCGCCGCCGCCCCCGGCCCGTCCATCGTGGCCGGCACGTGCAGGCCACACTCCGAGGCCAGCGCGCCGATCGCCGCCGCGCCCGCCAGGGAGTGGAAGCCGCCGTCGCAGTCCCGCGCCGAGGGCAGTGAGACGGTGCCCGGGACCGGCAGGAAGCCGATCTCGCCGGTGCCGCCCGAGGCGCCGCGGCGGAGGGTGCCGTCGAGGACGACCGCCGCGCCGACGCCGTGGCCGAGCCAGAGCAGGACAAAGGTGTCCCGGTCCCGGGCGGCGCCCTCCCGCTGCTCGGCGAGGGCCGCGAGGTTGGTCTCGTTCTCCACGGTGACCCGGGCGCCGGGCAGCCGTTCCTGGAGGGCGGTGGCCAGGCTGCGGTGCCAGGCGGGCAGGCCTCCGGAGTCCCGGAGGTCGCCGGTGGCCGGGTCGATGAGGCCGGGCGCGCCGATGCCGAGGGTGTGCAGCCTCCCCCACGCTCGAACGCCCTCGCGCGGCGGCGCCCCCATGGCCCCGGCCGCCCTCGCGGTCCGCTCCACCGCGGCCACCGCCTGCTCGACGGCGGGCCCGGTCCCGGTGTCCCCGCCGATCGGCACGGACGCCTCGGCGAGCACCCGGCCGACCAGGTCGGAGACCAGGACGAAGAGACCGCCGGTACGGACGTCGAGCGCGGCCAGAAGGGCGCGGTCGGCGACGATGCCGTAGAGGCGGGCGTTCGGGCCCCGGCGCTGTTCGCCCGACTCGCCGACGACCGTGATCAGTCCGGCGGCGGTGAGCCGCTCCACGAGGTCGGCGACCGTCGGCCGGGACAGACCCGTCAGCTGTTTCAACTGCCCTGCCGTGAGCGGCCCTTCCTGCTGGAGCAGACGCAGGGCCAGGCGGTCGTTGATGGCCCGGGCGGTGCTGGGTGATGCGGGCATGACGGGAATCCTCCCAGATCGACGCGCGCCGACAGCGGCCGGGAAATCGGCTATCTATCAGGCAGGGTCCCTGATAGTTTACGGCGCGTGGAGTCGGGGCGGGCGGGGAACTCCCCGGGAGGGACGGAACATGAGTGACGTGAGTGACCCGCGCGGTGAGGTCAGGCGCGCCCGGTACGCCGTGGCGGCTGTGTTCGCCGTGCACGGCGCGGTGACCGGCTCGTTCGCCACCCGGGTGCCGTGGATCCAGGACCACGCCTCGCTCGGCGCGGGTCAGTTGGGGTTCGCGCTGGCCTTCACCGCCTTCGGCGCCTCGTGCGCGATGCCGCTGGCGGGTCGGATCAGCCACCGCTTCGGCAGCCGTACGGCGCTGCGGGGACTGCTCGCGCTGTGGACGCTGGCGCTGGTGCTGCCCTCCCTCGCACCGAACCTGTACACGCTGTGCCTGGCGATGTTCGCCTACGGTGCGAGTGCCGGCATGGCCGACGTGGCGATGAACGCACTCGGCGTCGAGATCGAGCGACTGCTCGGCCGGTCGATCATGTCGGGGCTGCACGGCATGTGGAGCGCGGGCGCCCTCGTCGGCTCGGCGGCCGGCACGCTCGCCGCCCACATCGGCTCGGACGCCCGGCTGCATTTCGTGCTCGCCTCGGCCGTGCTCACCGCGCTCGGCCTGACGGCCTGCACCTGGGTACTTGATCTGCAGCCCGCCGAGGACGAGGAGCCGCCGCCGAGGTTCGCGCTGCCGCCGCGCTCGGCGCTGCTCATCGGCACGGTCGGCTTCTGCGCGGTGTTCGCGGAGGGTGCGAGCCTGGACTGGTCGGCGGTGTTCCTGCGGGACAGGCTGGACAGTTCGGCCGGGGTGGCGGCGGCCTGCACGACCGGGTTCATGCTGACGATGGCCGTGGCCCGGATCGCCGGGGACGCGGCGGTGAACCGGTTCGGCGCCGTCCGCACCGTGCGGGCCGGCGGCGTCCTGGCCGTACTCGGCGGTCTGCTGATCGTGTGCGCCGGGCACGAGGCAGTGGCGATGGGCGGGTTCGCACTGATGGGGCTCGGCATCGCGGTGGTCGTACCGCTCTGCTTCGCGGCGGCCGGGCACGCGGGCCCCAATCCCAGCCAGGCCATCGCCGGCGTCGCGACGATCACCTACACCTCGGGGCTGATCGCGCCGAGCCTGATCGGCGGGGTGGCGCAGGCGACCAGCCTGGTGGTGTCGTTCTGCGTGGTGACGGCGCTGGCGAGCGGGCTCGCGGTGTTCGCGGGCGTGCTGCGCAGCGCCGAACGCGGCGGCCGGACCGAGATCAGCCGGCCGGCCGCAGCAGTTCCCGACCCACGGCCCTGAAGGCGTCGGACCAGGGCGCCGGGCGCAGGGTGGTCGCGTCCAGCCGGACCAGCACCCGGGTCCCCCGGGCGTAGGTCAGCGCGCCGTCGGCCGAGCAGAAGCGGAAGCCGTAGGTCAGGCCGGTGGTGCCGAGCCGGTCCAGCCAGAGGTGGACGGCGTAGGTGCCGGGCCTGGTCACCGGCGCCTCGTAGCTGATGCGGAGTTCGCGAACGGCGTTGCAGGCGTCGCCGGCCGCGTGCCAGTCGCCGTCGAAGCGGACACCGTACTCGCTCCACAGCTCGGTCCAGGCCCGCTCGACCAGCAGCGGGTAGCGGGCGTTGTGCAGGAGGCCGAGCGCGTCGAGGTCGTCGAAGTGCACGGTGACGGGGAGCAGTCGGCCGTAGGAGACGACGGGGGCGATCGGGGCTTCGGCGGTCACTGGTGGGGCTCCTGAGCATCGCTGTGGTGGACCATCCATACTAAGCGACCGCTCAGAAGGCTCGGCCGGGACCGCCGCGACACGGTCACGCCAGTCAACCATGTGAATGAGATTCACCAGCTGGACCGCGGGGACGGAGAGCCGCTCGTTACCCGTGACAATGGTGCGGACCACCTTCACGTACGTGAGAAAGCGAAACCCCGTCATGGACCTCGGCGTGCGCTGGAAACTGCACGGTGACGGGCGCACGCCCGCGCCCGGCGCGGTGGTACGCCCCGACGAACGGCTCTCCTGGCCCCGCACGGTGGGCCTGGGCGCCCAGCACGTGGTCGCGATGTTCGGCGCGTCCTTCGTCGCGCCCGTGCTGATGGGCCTGGACCCGAATCTGGCCATCATGATGTCGGGCGTGGCGACCGTGATCTTCCTGCTCGCCACTCGTGGCCGGGTGCCGAGCTACCTGGGCTGCTCCCTGTCGTTCGTGGGTGTGGCCGCAGTCATCCGCGCCCAGGGCGGCACGAGCGCCACGGTGACCGGCGCGGTGTTCGTCGTCGGCGTGGTGCTGTTCCTGGTGGGGCTGGCGGTGCAGCGCTTCGGGGCCCGGATCATCCACGCGGCCATGCCGCCGATCGTCACCGGCGCGGTCGTCATGCTGATCGGCTTCAACCTCGCCCCGGTCACCGCCTCCACCTACTGGCCGCAGGACCAGTGGACCGCCCTGCTGGTCATGCTGTTCACGGGGCTGGCGGTCGTCTGTCTGCGCGGCTTCTGGTCCCGTGTCGCGATCTTCCTCGGGCTGGTCTTCGGGTACGGCGTCTCCTGGGCCTTCGACCGGATCTTCGGCAAGATCCACTCCATGGGACCGGGCGGCAAGGTCACCGACCACTGGCGGCTCGACCTCTCCGGCGTCTCCAGGGCCGACTGGATCGGACTGCCGAATTGCCACGGTCCGTCCTTCCAGTGGTCGGCGATCCTGGTCGCCCTGCCGGTCGTGATCGCCCTGGTCGCCGAGAACGCGGGCCACGTCAAGGCGGTCGGCGAGATGACCGGCGACCCGCTGGACGACAAGCTGGGTACGGCGATCTCGGCCGACGGCATCGGATCCATGCTGTCCACGGCGGTGGGCGGCCCGCCGAACACCACCTACTCCGAGAACATCGGAGTGATGGCCGCGACCCGCGTCTACTCCACCGCCGCCTACTGGGCCGCTGCCGGCTTCGCCCTGCTCTTCGGCCTCTGCCCCAAGTTCGGCGCGGTCGTGGCCGCGATCCCGGGCGGTGTCCTCGGCGGCATCACCGTGATCCTCTACGGCATGATCGGCCTGCTCGGCGCCCAGATCTGGCTGCACGCCAAGGTGGACCTGCGCAACCCGCTGAACCTGGTGCCGGCCGCCGCGGGCATCATCATCGGCGTCGGCAACGTGAGCATGAAGTTCACCAGCGGCTTCTCGCTCAGCGGCATCGCCCTCGGCACCCTGGTCGTCATCACCGGCTACCACGCGCTGCGCGCCTTCGCCCCGGCCCATCTGAAGACGCAGGAGCCGCTGCTGGACGAGGGCACGTCCGCCTACGACACGGAGACCACCGACCCGAAGACGCCGCGCGCCACGTCGTAGGCGCACCGCGACCCGAACGCGCCGACCGCACCACGACGGTACCGCGCCGTCCCCCTCGCCTTGGCGCCGCGGCGGCCGGTTCCCCCGTTCCGGCGAAGCCCCGGGCCGGTCGGGCGGCCCTGCCGTCGCGGGACTGGGACCCTTCCCCCATGGCGCAGTCGGAACACCTCACCACTCCCGTCGACACGGTCGTCTCCCGGATGCGCGCCCTCGACGCGACGCTGCCCGAACGGGACGGTGTCGCCGTGTTCAACCGCGTCTACCTCACCGTCACCGAGGAGATCGACCGGCGGCTGGGCACCGGTGCGTTCCCGGACCCGCGGGCCGCGGTCGCGCTGGACGTGCGGTTCGCCGAGCGCTATCTGTCGGCGGTCGACGCGTCCGCCGGCGACGGCCGTCCGCCCGCCTGCTGGCGCCCGCTGTTCCAGCTCCGTCGCCACCCCGGGGTACGTCCACTGCAGTTCGCGCTCGCGGGCATCAACGCGCACATCGGGCACGACCTGTCGCTCGCGGTGGTGGACGCCTGTCGTGCTCTCGGCTGCGAACCGACCGATCTGGAGGACGAGTTCGACCGGGTGGGCGACCTCCTCGTCGCGCTGGAGGAGCGCGTCCGCGAGGATCTGATGCCAGGTCCCGACCTCTTGCAGCTCGCCGACCCACTCACCCATCTGCTGGGCTCGTGGAGCCTGGAGCGGGCCCGCGACGCCGCCTGGGCCGCGGCCCGGGCCCTGTGGACGCTGCGTCACTGCGGCGACGTGGCCGACGAGTTCACCGAACGGCTGGACGCCGTCGTGGGGTTCGCCGGGCGGATGCTGCTGACACCGCTCGCCGACTGAACCGGCCCGATCCCGCCCCGGGCGAGGCGTCGGCGGAACACCGAGGCGAGCGCCGTACGTTGTCCGGTCGGCACCCGATCACGTCGGGAGCGGCGACATGGCGACCCGGCTCGGCCTCGCGGCTCGTCGACCACGCCGACGGCTGGCTGCCGGCAGGGGTGAGCGCCGGGCAGGTCGCGGTCCAGTGGCGCCGGCTGCGGGAGCCGGCGGAGGAGCGGGGCCGTACCCGGCCGATCCGGACGGTGCTCCGGGTGAACGCCGATCACCGGGCGAAGCCGTACGAGGGCACGGGCCGCGGGCCGTTCCAGGGTGACGTCGACGGGATCGTGGCCGATCTCGTGGAGTTCGACCGGATCGGCCTGGACGAGATCCTCGTCGACCTGCAGGGATCCGCGCGGGACGCGCTCGAGCTGACCGATGTCGCCGCCGAGGTGTGGGAAAAGGCGCGGGCGGCCGGAGTCCGAGGCCGGCCGCCCGCCCCTTGGTCCTTGCTCGTTCTTCCGTCAGTCCTCGGGCAGCTCCACGGGGGCGATCTCGTCGTAGACGTCACCCGGGCCGGGGTTGGCCGCGTCGGTCCGGCCGCCGAAGTGGTGCATGACGCCCCAGACCGCGTTCAGAGCGGTCTGGACGGCGCCCTCGGCCCAGCCGGCGGTCCAGGAGATGTCGTCGCCGGCGAGGAAGACGCCCCGCTTGTCCTCGGGGAGCCGGTCCTGCATGAAGTGCGTGAACAGGCGCCGCTGGTACCGGTAGTGGCCCGGCAGATTGGCCTTGAACGCTCCCATGAAGTAGGGCTCGTTCTCCCAGGAGACGGTCACCGGGTTGCCGATGATGTGCTTCCTGATGTCGACGTTCGGGTAGATCTCGCCGAGCGACTTCAGCATGACCTCCATCCGCTCGTTCGCGGACAGCGGCAGCCACTTCAGACTGTCGTCGCACCAGGTGTAGGAGAGGCAGATGACGGCGGGCTGGTCCGGCCCGTTGTCGAGCAGGTAGGTCCCGCGGGTCATGCGGTCGGTGAGCGTCATCGACATGACGTCGCGGCCGGTCGGATTTCCGCTGTCGTCGACGGCCTTGTCCAGCCAGAACGGCCGGTCGACGGGGACGAACAGCTTGCTGGACTCCATGTAGTGGGTGCGCTCGATCGCGGTCCAGTGGTCGATCGGGAAGAGCGAGTCGTCGCACGCGATCTTGGACAGCAGCATCCAGGACTGGGCGGTGAAGATCGCCGCCTTGTAGGTGCGGATGTCGCCGTTCGCGTCCGTCACCGTGATCTGGTTGCCGGCGGTGCGGTGCAGCCGGGTCACGGCCGGGCGGGGTTCACCGTCCACGTGCAGGGACTTCAGCGAGGTGCCGTACGGCCAGTGGACGATCTTCTCCGGCTCGCGCTCCCACAGGCGCAGCGGCAGCTGCTGGGACCCGCCGACGATGCCGCGGTGGTGGTCGTCGGCCTCGGTGTAGACGACGCGGAGGATCTCCAGGATGGAGTTCGGGAAGTCGGTGTCCCAGCCGCCGGTGCCGAAGCCGACCTGGCCGAAGATCTCGCGGTGCCGGAAGGACTTGAAGGCCTCGGAGTCGCAGAGGAAGCCGTAGAAGGTCTGGTTGTCGAGCTTCTCGACCAGCTTCGACCAGATCTCGCGGATCCGCTTGACGTCCCGCTCGCGCATGGCGCGGTTCATGTCGGAGAAGTCGGCACCCTCCTCGAGGCACCTGTTCCAGGCCTCGGCGACGTCCCGGTACACCTGGGGCAGGTCGTCGATGGTCTCCGCGTAGTGCGACTCGCCCTTGAGGTCGACCACGGTCGAGGGGGTGGCCTCGGCGAGCGGGTTCGGGAACGGCTTTGTCTCCAGGCCCACCATGTCGATGTAGTGCTGGAGAGCGGTGGAGGACGGCGGGAAGCGCATCGCGCCCATCTCGGCGGTCAGCGACTCGTCGCAGCCCTCGAAGCCGACGGTGCGCAGCCGGCCGCCGATCTGGTCGGCCTCGTAGACGACGGGCTTGAGCCCCATCTTCATCAGTTCGTACGCGGCCACGATGCCGGACAGGCCGCCACCGATGATCGCGACCTCGGTGCCGTGCTCGGTCGCGGGTATCTGGCCCAGGCCCGCCGGGTGGGCGAGGAAGTCGTCATAGGCGTACGGGAAGTCCGGGCCGAACATGGTGATCGGCGGCTGCTGCTCGTCGGTGTGCTCGACGGCGTTGGGCACCGTGGACGTCATGGGGTACGGACTCCTTGCACGAGGTGAAACTGGGGGAAGCGTGTGCCGGCGGCTCAGCCGAGGGACCGGTAGAGGCCGGGGCGGCGGTCCTTCAGGTACGGGTTGGCCTCGCGGGAGGCGGCCAGGAGGGCCGGGTCGGCGTCGGCGACGATCAGTTGCTCGGTGCGGCCGGCCCGGGCGCGGGCGATCCCGTCGGGGCCGGCGAGCACGGAGAGTCCGACGAACTCGAACTCCTCCTCCTGTCCGACCCGGTTGACGTACGCGACGTACATCTGGTTCTCCCAGGCGCGCACCGGCACCAGGGACTCGGCCACGAACTGGAAGGGGTGCATCTGCGCGGTCGGGACGAGGAGGAGGTCGGTGCCGGCCAGGGCGTGGGCGCGGACGTTCTCCGGGAACTCGACGTCGTAGCAGATCATCAGGCCCACGGTGATGCCGTTCAGCTCGGCCTGGACGACCGGCTGCTCACCCGGCGTGAAGTGGTCGCGCTCGAAGCAGCCGAAGAGGTGGGTCTTGCGGTAGTTCGCGAGCCGGGTGCCGTCGGCGGAGATCAGCTGGGCGGAGTTGAAGACGGTCCCGCCGTCGCGCTCCGGGTAGCCGTAGGCGATCGCGATGCCGTGCCGGGTGGCGGTCTCGGCGATCGCGTCGGCACAGGCGCCGTCGGCGGGCTCGGCGAGGCGCGCGACGGCGTCGCCGATCGCGTATCCGGTCAGGAACATCTCCGGTGAGGCGAGCAGCGCGGCGCCCGCGGCGGCGGCACGGCCCGCGGCCGCGTCGAGGACCTTGAGGTTCTCGGCGACGGAGCCGGGGCGGCCGGAGCTCTGGAGCAGGGCGGTGCGCATGCGGGGTCCTCACCGGAAAGAGGCTTGTTCGAGGGCGGGCCGCGATGTTTTTTCGGGGCCACGAAAAAGGTACGGTCGGCGCGCTCGGCCGGACAAGAAGGAGCCGTTGCGCGCCCGTGCGCACTTCGTTGCGTGCGGCGGGTCACGGACGGCGATTCGTTGCGCACGCCGGTGGGCGCAGCCCGGTGCTGGTGCGCCGCCGACCGGGCCCGCCTACAGCTCCTTCAGGCGCTCCATGATCTCCCGCAGCAGCCCGGGATCGGTCGCCTGGCCGCCGACCGGGTGGCGGCGGGGTTCGTCGATGCGGATGAGGCCCGCCTCGGCCAGGTCTCCGAGCAGGACCCGGAGGACGGTCAGGGGCAGGTCGGCGTCCGCGGCCAGTTCCGCGACGGGCCGCGGGCCGCGCCGGATCAGCTCGAGCAGTGCCGCCCCGGCGTGGTCGACGGCCGGTGGCGGCGGGTCGGTGTCGAGCGCGGTGACCCGGGACATCAGGTCGACGCCGTGCCCGGCCGAGGGCCGGGTACGGCCCCTGGTCACCGTGTAGGGGCGCACCATCGGCCCGGTCTCGTCCTCGTACCAGTGCTCGTCGCTCACCGCGGGATCATCTGGGGGTGCGGGCGGCCGCGTCCAGGTGGCGGCCGAGGCGGCGGACGAGCAGCGCCATCTCGTGGGCGAGCTGGCCGACGTCGGTGCCGGCCTCGCTGAGGACGGCGAGCCGGCTGCCGTGCCCGGCCGGGGTGATGAAGAGGTAGGCGTCGTCGAGCATCACCATGCTCTGCCGCACCTCGCCCGCGCCGAACCGCTCCCCCGCCGAGCGGGCCAGGCCGTGGAAGCCGGAGCAGACGGCGGCCAGGTGCTCGATGTCCCGTCGGCGCATCCCGTCCGAGCTGCTGAGCGGCAGCCCGTCGGCGGTCAGCAGCACGGCCTGGCGCACGTGGTCCGTGCGCGCCACGAGGTCGTCCAGCAGCCAGCCGAGGTCCGTGCCGGGCGCTGAGGCCGCCGGCTCCCGCGGCTCCGGGGTACGGTCGTCACCGTTCATGATCGGTGTCGGTCCCTTCGTGGGCGTGGCTGGTCGGGGGTTCGGGGTCGGCCTCGGCATCGGCGGGCGCGTTGTGGGCGTGGTCCGGTGGGGGCAGTCCCTTGCGGCCGCGGTCCAAGCCGCGCTGGAAGGCTCCGAAGACGGCCCGCATCTCGTCGGCGTCGAGCCGCGCCTCGGTCCCGCTCTGCCGTGCCGGCGGCTCGTCCCGCAGCTCCCGTGCGAGAGAGGCCTGCCGGACCCGGGTGGGAAGGGCCGACACCGGCGACTCGGACACGGCCTCGCGGCCGGGCGCGGTCGAGGGCGCCGGCCGCTCCCCGGGGGACGGCGTGGAACCGGCCCCCGAGGCGCCGGCGGTCCGAGCCGCCGGGTCGGCCGACGGCCTCTCGCGCGCAGCCTCCGTCTCAGGGGTGCCCGGCGCCGGCACGGACGCGAGCCGTTGCCGTGTGGGCAGGGCGCCGGCGCGAGCGCCGTGCGGCTCACCCGGGGTGGACACGGCCGCCCGCTTCCTCGTCGGCAACTCCCGTACCGCCGCCCCGGATTGGCGCGGCTCGACCGCCGCCAGCACCGCCTCCGGCAGCAGCACCACCGCCGTCGTACCGCCGTAGGGCGAATCGCGCAGGCTCACCTCGATGCCGTGGCGGGCGGCGAGGCGGCCGACGACGTACAGGCCGAGGCGGTCGTGGCGGGTGGGGTCGAAGGCGTCCGGGTCGGTGAGGGTGGTGTGGGCCCGGTCGCGGGCCTCGGTGTCCAGGCCGAGGCCGCGGTCGTCGATCTCCAGCACGAAGCCGCCCCCGACCCGGCCGGTGCGCAGGGTGACCTGGGTGTGCGGGGGTGAGAACACCGCGGCGTTCTCGAGGAGTTCGGCGACCAGGTGAACGACGTCGGCGACCGCGTCCGCCGTCACGCCGATCTCCGGCATCGGCGGCACCACCACGCGCGCGTAGTCCTCGATCTCGCCGACGGCCGAGGCGACGACGTCCGCGACCGGCACGGGCCGGCGCCAGCGGCGCCCGGGTGCCGCGCCGGAGAGGATGATCAGGCTCTCCGCGTGCCTGCGCATACGCGTGGTCAGGTGGTCGATGCGGAACAGCTCGCGCAGGACGTCGGGGTCGTCGGTGCGCCGCTCCAGGGTGTCGACGAGCTTCAGCTGGCGGTGAACCAGAGCCTGGTTGCGGCGGGCGATGTTGAGCAGCACCGCGAACAGGCCCCGGCGCAGGGTCGCCTGCTTCACGGCGGCCTCGACAGCGGCGAGCCGCGCGGTGTTGAAGGACCGGCCGACCTGCCCGATCTCGTCGTCGCGCACCTCGTCGGCGGCCAGTGGCGGCGCCTCCGCCACCGCATCCACCTCCTCGCCGGCACTCAGTCTTCGCATGACGTCCGGAAGCTGACGCTGCGTCAGGACGTCGGCCGCGTCCCGCAGCGTCTCCAGGCGCCGCGAGATGCGCCGCGCGCCGCGGACGGCGAACCACAGCGAGAGCCCCGCCGCGGCGAGGCCGGCCACCCCGACCACGGCCGCCTTGGTCAGCTCCCGGTAGGCGAAGGCCCGGCCGCGCGCGGCGGAGTTCTCGGCGGATCGCGTGCACAGCTCCATGTACCGCTTCACGGCCCGGTCGGTGGTGGACCGCCAGGTCTGCGCGGCGACGGCCTTCCCGGCGTCCGCGGCCCCGGCCCGCAGCAGCGCGTCCTCACCGCGCACCAGTGAGCCGTACAGCTCCCCGCGCTGGAAGTCCTCGAACAGCGCGCGCGAGTCGCCGGGCAGGTCCGGCACGTACGTCCGCTGGAAGACCCGCCGGTCCTCGATGGTCGCGGTCAACGTCCCGTACTGCCCGTCGGTCAGTGTGCCCGCCGCCCGCGCGCCGGCGACCAGGGCGTCCTCCCGGGAGACGAACTCGCGTACCCGCACCAGTTCGATGACGACCTGTGCCTCGCGGGCGAGCTGCCCGGCCTGGAGGGCGGTGAGCGTCGACTCCACGTCGAAGCCGGGCTCGACGAGCGCGCTGTACTCGTCCACCGCCCGGTCCCAGGTGATGTGCCGGGACAGCACCCGCGCGCGCAGCCCGTCCAGCCTCCCGGTGGCCGTGTCCATGGCGTCCAGCGCCTGCCGCTGCCGCGCCGTGAGCCGGCCGCGGTCGCCGCCCCGGATCGCCCGCCGCATGGCGTCCACGGCCCGGTCCGTGCGGCGTTGCTGTTCGAGCAGCCGGCCGGCCGCCGCCGTGTCGAGGCGGCCGCCGAGGTAGGCAGCGGACATCCGGCGCTCGATCTGGATCTGCCCGACCGCGGTGTCCACGGGGGTGCCGAAGTCCTCGTACACCCCCTGGAGCCGGACCAGGGCGCGGGTTTCACCGGTGACGGACCACATGGCGAAGCTCCACAGCGCCATCAGCGCGACGGCCGGCGCGAGCGCGAGCGCCACGATCCGCGCGCGGACGGTGGTGGGACGGCCAAGGGGCCAGCGCATGGAGACCTACCGGTGTTACCAGTCAGTAGAAAGTGCGGCACAACCTACGGCACGGTCACCGCGTACCGCAATGGTGACCGTCGGTAACCTCGGGTGGGACCCGGCTCGGCGGCAGTGCGAAGGTGGTGACGACGGCCGCGTGGTCGGAGGGCCAGTCGTTGTCCGCGACGTGCGGCCACGGCCGGGGATTGCCGGTGACGAGGGTGTGCGCGTCCCGGACGGTCAGGCCCCGGTGCAGCACGTAGTCGATCCGGTCCTGCGGTTCGGGTCGGCCGCTGCCGTCCTCGTGCACCGGGTGGACCGGCGACCAGGTGTGGCCGGGCTCGGCGGCGGGGTCGGGGTGGGCCTCGCGGAAGGAGTCGGCGAAGCCGGCGTCCTCGGCGGCCTTCGTCACCGGCCAGGCCACGTCCGGCCGGTCCAGGTGGGAGGGGCAGTTGAAGTCGCCCACGAGGACGACCGGCACGCCGTCGCGCGAGGCTTTCGCCATACGGTCCAGCGCGTCGCGCATCTGGGTCAGCCGCAGTTCCTCGTGGGCGATCAGCTCGGCGGCCGGCAGCCCGTCGAAGACGGACTCGTAGGGGCCGTACGGCGTGTAGTGCAGATGGGCGGTCCACACGTCGACCTCGCGGCCGGGCGTCACGGCGATCCGGACACCCGCGGCGCCGTAGAAGCCGACGTCCGGGTCACCGAAGCGGGCGGTGATGGGGTGGCGGCTGAGGACGCCGAGGTTCTCGCCGGCCCGGTGGTGGTGCCAGCCGAGCGCCTCGGCCAGCTCCTGGGCGGCGGTTCCGCCGGTCTCCTGGAGCCCGACGACGTCGGCGCCGCTCTCCACGATGACCTTGAGCTGTTTGGCCCGGTGGTCGTCGACCTCGCTGCCGCCGAGCCACAGGTTCCAGGTCATCACCCGCAGTTCGGGCGCGACCATGTGCCGCAGTTCCCGGACCGTGACGCCGGTGAGGCTGTCCCGTACGGTCCGGCCGGGCGCCGGGCCGATCGGCGCGAGGGACGGCACGGCGAGGACGGCGCAGCCGGCGGCCTCGGCCGAGGCGACGCCGGTCCCGGTGTCCTCGACGGCCACGCAGGCGGCCGGGTCGACGCCGAGGGCGCGGCAGGCGGCCCGGTAGGGGTCGGGGGCGGGCTTGGTACGGGCGGTGTCGTCGGCGGTGACGGAGACCGCGAACCGGTGCGCGCCGAGGGCGTCCAGGACGATGTCGGCGACCGCGCGCGGGGACGCGGTGACCAGGGCGACCGGGATGCCGTGGGCGGCCAGCGCGTCCAGCAGGTCCACGGCGCCCGGGCGGGGCACGGTCCCGGTGCGGACGCGCTCGGCGAACTCCCGGTGCAGTCCGGCCGCGAGCTCGGCGGCCGGCCTGCCGGTGGCCGTCGCGAGCCAGGCGGCGGTGTGCTCGACCGGGCGGCCGAGCACGTCCGGCTGGTCGGCCTCGGTCAGCGGGCGTCCGGCGACCTGCTCGACGGCCTCCCACCACAGTCGCTCGGTGTCGACGAGCGTGCCGTCCATGTCGAACAGGACGGCCTGCAGCGGGCGTCGGGGGGCGTGGGGGGTCACGTCGGGGTCATTCCTCACTTCTGGGTACGTTCGGCCACGAGCACCGGCCGCTCCGGCAGCGACAGGCAGGCGGCGCTTCCGGTGCCGAGGGCGGCGGCCTCGTGGGCGGGCAGGTCGGCCTTGGCCTCGGTGCCGTCGGCGAGCCGCACGGTGACGCGGACGACCGCGCCGAGGAAGGCGGTGGCGACGATCCGGGCAGTGCCCTGCTCGTCGGCGGCCACCCGGACGGCCTCCGGCCGCACCAGCACGTCCACCGGGCCGTCCGGCACCTCGCCGTCGGCCGGCAGCCGCTGCCCCAGCACTTCGACCGTGCCGTCCTTCAGCTCGCCCGGGATCCGGCTCATGGTGCCGACGAACTCGGCGACGAAGGCGGTCGCGGGACGGCCGTACAACTCTGCCGGCCCGGCGCACTGTTCGAGGCGCCCGGCGCGCATCACGGCGACCCGGTCGGCGACGGACAGCGCCTCCTCCTGATCGTGCGTCACGAACAGCGTCGTGATGCCCAGCTCCTGCTGGAGCCGGCGGATCTCCTCGCGCAGGGTGAGCCGCACCTTGGCGTCCAACGCGGACAGCGGCTCGTCGAGCAGCAGCACCCGCGGGCGCAGGGCGAGTGCGCGGGCCAGGGCGATGCGCTGCTGCTGGCCGCCGGAGAGCTGGTGCGGGTAGCGCTCGCCCTTGTCGGCCAGGCCGACCAGGGCCAGCAACTCGGCTGCGCGGGCGCGCCGTTCGGCCGCTCGGACGCCACGCATGCGCAGACCGAAGGCGACGTTGTCCACGGCGTTCAGGTGCGGGAAGAGGCTGTACGACTGAAAGACCATGCCCGCGTCCCGGCGGTGGGCCGGGACTTGGGTGATGTCCTCGCCGTCCACCAGGACGGCTCCGGAGTCGGGGTGTTCGAACCCGGCGAGCATGCGCAGGGCGGTGGTCTTGCCGCAGCCGGAGGGGCCGAGCAGGGCCAGCAACTCCCCCGGACGGACGGTCAGGTCGAGCCCGTCTAGGGCGACGGCGCTCCCGAACTCCCGCCGCAGTGAGCGGAATTCGACGGCGGCGGCCTGGATGCGGGTGTCGGGCAGGGTGGCGGTCATGGAGGTCATCCCCGGGAAGGAGCGGTTCGGGTGCGTCCGCCGCCGGCACCGGCGAGCGCGAGGAGCAGGGCCCAGGTGACGAGCAGGCTGAGCACGGACACGGCGACGGACAACTGGGCCTGGGAACTGCCGATGCTGTAGATCCACACGGCGAAGGGCGTGAAGCCGAGCAGCTGGGCGACGGTGAACTCGCCGAGCACCAGCGCCAGCGTGAGGAAGGACGCGTTCAGCAGCGCCCCGCGCAGGTTCGGCAGCACGGCCCGCAGCAGTGCCTGCGGCCAGCTCGCACCGCAGCTGCGGGCGGCTTCGACGAGCGTGCGCACGTCGATGGAACGCAGCCCGGCGTCCAGGGCCCGGTAGACGAACGGCAGCGCCATCACCACGTAGGCGAGGACCAGCACGAACGGGAAGCTCGGGTTCTGGACGGCCTGGAAGGTCATGAAGAGCGGGGTGCGGGAGAGGTAGTCCGGTCCCCACTTGAGGACGGTGACGATCCCTGCGACATACGCGATGGGCGGCACGACCAGCGGCAGCGAGCAGATCACTTCGACGACCGGCCGCAGCCGCGGAGCGCCGAGGCGCAGTGCGACCAGGGCGGGCACCATGAGCAGCAGGACGAGCGCGATCGTCGCGGCGGCCAGCTCCAGCGAGAGCCGCAGACTGGAGAGGAAGCCGTCGGCGGAGA
Source organism: Streptomyces sp. NTD91 (assembly GCF_059510455.1). NCBI lineage: Bacteria > Bacillati > Actinomycetota > Actinomycetes > Kitasatosporales > Streptomycetaceae > Streptomyces > Streptomyces sp. NTD91. The sequence goes on along the minus strand of NZ_JCAJZW010000009.1, from coordinate 134,308 downwards.
CGATCTGGGTGTAGGCATCGACGGTGACGCCCTGTCCGGGCACGTCGACGGTGAAGATCACGGACGCGGCGAGGGGGACCAGGAAGTACAGTCCGGCGAGGCCGAGGACGGCCCACCGCCAAGGGGTCAGGCGAGCCATCGCGCACTCCGTCGTTGCAGGGGCAGGTACACGGCCATGACCAGGCCCGCGACCAGAACCATGTCGAGGCTGAGGGCGAGCGCCACGTGCTCCTGGCCGATCAGGACGTTGCCGGACAGGGCGTCGGCGATCTGCAGGGTGACCAGCGGGACCGCGGCACCCACCATGGCCCGCGCGGTGGCGTACGCGGCGAAGGCGCTGCCGAAGAGGAGGACGAACCCGCCGAGCAGGGTGGGCGCGAGCACGGGCAGGGCCACGTGCCGCCAGTACTGCACGGTGGTGGCACCGTTGTTCTGCGCGGCCTCACGCCACTGGCCGCGCAGGCCCTCCAGGGCCGGGGTGACGGTGAGGACCATCAGCGGGATCAGGAAGTACAGGTAGACGACGACCAGACCCCAGAAGCTGTAGAGGTCCCAGCCCGTGTCGGCGAGGCCCAGGTGCGTGGTCAGCACACCGGCGTTGCCGAGCGTCGCCACGAAGGCGAAGGCCAGCGGTACACCGCCGAAGTTGGCGAGGACCCCCGAGGCGGTGAGCACGGCCTCGCGCAGCATCCGGGAGCGGGACGTCACCACGGCCTGGGCGAGCGGCAGTCCGAGGGCGGTGGCGACGGCAGCCGACAGGGCGGACAGTTTGACGCTGCCGAGCAGGGCGGTGAGGTAGGCGCCCTGCACCGATCCGGTCATGTTCGCGGTGGTGTACGACGTGGCGCCCGAGGTCGGGTCCGTGACGGTGAAGGCACCGTTCAGCATCGCCAGGGCGGGCAGCCCGAAGGCGAGCGCGGTGAAGACGAGCAGGGGGGCGACGGCCAGCCAGCCGGGAACGCGGCGCCGCCGCTTCGAGGAAGCGGCGGTCACCACGTCGGCCCGCGTGAGGGCGGCGGTCATCCGGAGACGGCCTTCGCCCAGCCCTGCGTGACGACCGTCTTCGCCTTGTTCTGCTGGGCGTCGGTCGGGAAGGAGGGGGTGCCCGTCACCTTCGGCAGTTTGGCGGCCGCGGCGGCGTCGAGCGTGCCGTCCTTCTGCATGGCGTCCATCCGCGCCGGACGGGCGTAGCCCTTGAGCCACAGGTTCTGGCCCTCGGTGCTGTACAGGTACTCCTCCCACAGGCGGGCGGCGGCCGGGTGCGGCGCGCCCTTGTTGACGGCCTGCGAGTAGTACTGGGAGAACTTGCCGTCGGCGGGGACCGTGACCTGCCAGTCCACGCCCTTTGACTTGAACTCGTCGGCGTACCCGGCGTTCAGGTAGTCCCAGTCGATGGTGATCGGCGTCTCGCCCTTCTCGATGGTGGCCGGGTGGGCCTCGACGGGCGTGTAGTTGCCGTTCTTCTTCAGCTTGCCGAAGAAGTCGATGCCGGGCTGGATGTCGTCGAAGGAGCCGCCGCTCGCGAGGGAGGCCGCGTACACGGCGGCGAAGGCGGCACCGGCCTGGGTCGGGTTGCCGTTGAGCGCGACCTGCCCCTTGTACTCGGGCTTGAGGAGGTCCTTGAAGCTGGTGGGGCAGTGCTTGACGCGCTTGGCGTCGCAGCCGATGGAGATGTAGCCGCCGTAGTCGTTGTACCAGCGGGCCTGCGGGTCCTTCTGGGTGCTGGGGATGTCGGCGAAGCCGGCCACCTTGTACGGGGCGAACAGGCCCTGCTGGGCGCCGGTGAGCGCGAAGGAGCTGCCGACGTCGACCACGTCCGGGGCGCGGTCCTGACCCTTGCGCGACGTGATCGCGTTGAGCTCGTCCTGGCTCGTCCCGCTGGGGTTCTCGACCTGGACCTTGATGCCGTACTTCTTCTGGAAGCCGTCGATGAGGGCACCGTAGTTCGCCCAGTCCCGGGGCAGCGCGATGGCGTGCAGCGTGCCCTCCTTCTTGGCCGCCTCGACGAGGGCGTCCATGCCGCCGAAGTCGGCGGCGGAGGTGGCCGTGGCGGCGTTCTTGCCGTCGGCGGTGGTCGTCGAGTTGGTCGGAGCGGCACCGCAGGCGCTCAGGGCGAGCGCGGCGACGACGGCGAGGGGGCCGCCGAGCAGGGCGGTTCTCGGCAGGGACACGGTCACGGCTTCTCCAGGGGACGTACGAGGGTGTACGGAGAACTTGTCTGAACAAGTTGACCTCAGTCAGCCTGCACATGGTGTCGGGATCGTAAACACTGGCGAAACCCTGAGCCCCGATTCTTTGCACAATCGGGAGCTGCGCCGATCACTCTGGACCTCGACTAGGCTGGTCACGCTGTGCACAGCGGCCTGAGCAGAGGGGAAGCATGACGGCGCGACATGAGGAGATCGCCGACGAGCTGCGGCGAGCGATCGACCGCGAGGAGTACACGGTCGGCAGCCGGCTGCCCTCGGAGTCGGAGCTGGCCGCGCACTACGGCGTCTCGCGCGGCACGGTCCGCCAGGCCGTGGCGGCCCTGACCGCCGAGGGGCTCATCGGCTCCCGTCAGGGCGCCCGGCGCGTGGTCCTCGCCAGCCGCCGCAGCCAGAGCTTCGAGGAGCTGCGCAGCTTCGCCCAGTGGGCCCGCGCGATGGGTCGCGAGGCCACGGGCCGGGTGGTGACCCAGGAGTACCGCCCGGCCACCCACGAGGACGCCGTACGCCTCCAACTGCCCACTGGTACGCAGGTGTTGCGCGTCCTGCGGGTGCGCGGCCTGGACGGCGAACCGGTGCTGCTGGAACGCACGGTCTACGCCGACTGGATCTCCCCGGCGGTCGCGTCCATCGAGCCCGACTGCCCCTCGGTCACCCAACGCCTCTACGACGACACGGGGTTGGTCTTCGCCTACGGCGAGCACATCATCGACGCGGTTGCGGCGGGCGCCCAGGACGCCGAGTTGCTGGGGGTCCGCCGTACCAGCCCGCTGCTGCGGGTACGCCGGGTGACGACCACCCGGGAGGGGCGCCCTGTGGAGTGGTCGGACGACCGCTACCGCTCGGACGCGGTGAGCTTCAGCGTGCACAACTCGATCGGCAACAACGCGCTCGCGCGCAAGACCGCGGAGTAGCTCGCGGCGCCCTGCGGTTCGCCGGGTGCGGGTGGTGTGTGGCAGGGCGCGCGGGTCCCGCGCCCCTCAGGGAGCTCCATCCGGGCGTGCCCGAGGGGCGGGTGCGCAGCCGGATCCGGCTCAGCCCGGGGCGCCGGAGGAGAACCTCCTGAGCAACGGCGACAACACGAGGACCGACTTGGTCCGCTCCACGAACGGCTCCCCGGCGATCCGCTCCAGCACACGCTCGAAGTGCCGCATGTCGGAGGCGAAGACCTGGGCGATCGCGTCCGCGTCCCCGGTGACGGTGGACGCGGCCACGACCTCCTGGTACCGCTCGAGGCCCCGCTGAATGGTGTCGGGCGAGGTGTTGCGCCGGCAGTAGATCTCGATGTACCCCTCGGTCTCCCAGCCGAGCGCCGCCGGGTCCACCCGGACGGTGAACCCGGTGATCGCTCCGGTGGCGCGCAGCCGGTCCACACGCCGCTTCACGGCGGGTGCGGACAGGCCGACCATCTGCCCGATGTCCGCGTAGGACCGGCGGGCGTCCTCGGCGAGGGCGTGCACGATGCGTTCGTCGAGATCGTTCAGCACAGGGGGTGTTTCACTTCTTCGTCAGGTCACTTCGCTGCCGTCACCGCGACGTCGTCACGTCGCGAGACGGGAACGGCGATAGCCGTATACGAAGTAGAACACGAGCCCGACGGCCATCCAGACACCGAACACGATCCAGGTGACGGTCGACAGGCTGCCCATCATCCAGACACAGAAGGCGAAGCCCAGCGCGGGCAGCACCGGCGACGCGTTCCACGGGCTTGCGCCGCATGAGGTGCGCGGCGACGCCCGGGGACGCGGGGGCGGTCGCTGTGCGGTCGTGCGGGGGTGCGCCTTGATCGAGCACGCGCTGGCTCCTTCTCGCTGCCGTCTCTCACGTGGTGCGGTCCGGCGCCCTTGCCGGCCCTCGGGGAGGGCACCGATGGAGCCCGCCGGGGCAGGAACCCATCGAGCGGGGTCCCCGCCACGCCACGTTCAGCGCAGCACCTTACGGGGGGCCTGCACGGACGTAATGCAGCAACCTTGCACTTCCCCGCATGATCATTGGGTTGCTCGGCCCGGAATGACACATCGTCGCGCGCCCGTTGCCGACCGTTGCAGGGCAACGGCCCCCGTCCTCCCCTCGGGCGGGAGAACAGGGGCCGCGCCCAGGCGGGTCGGGTCAGTTCCAGCTGGCGTGCAGCGGCTTGCCCTCGGCGTAGCCGGCCGCGCTCTGGATGCCGACGACCGCCTTCTCGGCGAACTCCTCAAGGGTGGCGGCACCGGCGTAGGTGCAGGAGGAGCGGACGCCCGCGATGATCGAGTCGATCAGGTCCTCGACGCCCGGGCGGGCCGGGTCGAGGAACATGCGGGAGGTGGAGATGCCCTCCTCGAACAGCGCCTTGCGGGCACGGTCGTACGCCGACTCCTCCGAGGTGCGGTTGGCCACGGCACGCGCGGAGGCCATGCCGAACGACTCCTTGTAGGCACGGCCGCCCGCGTCGTGCTGGAGGTCGCCCGGGGACTCGTAGGTGCCGGCGAACCAGGAGCCGACCATCACGTTGGAGGCGCCGGCCGCGAGAGCCATCGCCACGTCGCGCGGGTGCCGGACGCCGCCGTCGGCCCACACGTGCTTGCCGTACTTCCGAGCCTCTGCGGCGCACTCCAGCACCGCGGAGAACTGCGGCCGGCCCACGCCGGTCATCATGCGGGTGGTGCACATGGCGCCGGGGCCCACGCCGACCTTGACGATGTCGGCGCCGGCCTCGATCAGGTCCCGCACGCCCTCGGCGGAGACGATGTTCCCCGCGACGACCGGCACCTGCGGGTCGAGCGCGCGTACCAGCTTGACGGCGCCGATCATCGACTCCTGGTGGCCGTGCGCGGTGTCGATGACGAGCGTGTCCACCCCTGCGTCGAGCAGTTGCTTGGCCTTGCCCGCCACATCGCCGTTGATGCCGACGGCGGCGGCGATCCGCAGCTTGCCGGCGGCGTCGACGGCCGGGGTGTACAGGGTGGCGCGCAGCGCGCCCTTGCGGGTGAGGATTCCCGCCAGCCTGCCGTCCTTGTCGACGGCCGGGGCGTAGCGGCGGTTGTGGTGGTCCAGGATGTTGAAGGCCTCGCGCGGGTCGATGTCCGCGTCGAGGAGCAGCAGCTCCTCCTTGGACATGACCACTTCGAGCTGGGTGAAGCGGTCGACGCCGGTGAGGTCCTCGTCGGTGACGACACCGACGGGCCGCCGCTCCTCGTCCACGACCACACCGGCGTTGTGCGCGCGCTTGGGCAGCAGCGCCAGGGCGTCGGCGACGGTCTGGTGCGGGGCCAGCACGATCGGGGTGTCCAGCACCAGGTGGCGGCTCTTCACCCAGGAGACGACGTCGGTGACCACGTCGATCGGGATGTCCTGCGGGATGACCACCAGACCGCCGCGGCGGGCGATCGTCTCGGCCATGCGGCGGCCGGCGATGGCGGTCATGTTGGCCACGACGAGCGGGATGGTGGTGCCCGTGCCGTCCGGCGAGCTGAGGTCCACGCCCTGACGGGAGCCCACCGCGGAGCGGCTCGGCACCATGAACACGTCGTCGTACGTCAGGTCGTACGCGGGCTGGATGTCATTGAGGAAACGCACGTGCTGCACATCCCAGTCGATCAGAGGTGACCCCCCGACGGGTGCGCCGAGGGGAAAGAGCACGTACTTCATTGTCCCATGTCGGGGCGGTTGTCACGCCCCGACGGAACATCCAGGGTGGCCGCCGATCACCTAGGAGGATCCTCCAAGGGCCAGGACGACGGCGAGGGCGGGCGTCCGGTCCACGGCGTCGGCGAACACCTCCTGGGCCGTCCGCCACTCGCCCGGGCTCGCCTCGGCGTACGGCCGCCAGCCGCGGACGACGATCAGCAGCCCCTGTTCCACCGCCCCCTGCGGCCAGACCGTGTGGTCGCAGAGGGAGTCGGCCAGCGCGTCCCAGTTGCGGCCGAACCAGTCGGGCAGCGCGAGGGCCCGGGCGGCGCGGTCCATCAGACCGGCCTTGTCGGTGACCCCGCCGAGGTCCAGGTCGACCACGAGCCGCCCGGTCAGGTCCGTCGGGTCTCTGCTCATCTCAGCACCGCCCGGAACGAGTTGTAATGATCATCGGTGTAGTAGATCTCCCCGCCCCGGCCGGTGACGATGCGCCGGGCGCCGCGGTCGTGGGAGCCGGGCGTCGGGACGGTGTACTCGTGGTAGTAGCCGCGCGGATGCTTCGGCAGATGTCCTTCGAAGTTCCCGAAGACGACCCCGTCCCTGGCGTACGGGAAGGGCCCGCCCTTGTCGATGAGCGCGAGCGTCCTGCGGGCCTCGGCCGGCAGCTGGGACTCCTCGACGGTCCCCGTCCCCCGCGACCGGTGCGGCGCGGACACACCCGCTTCGGACGCGCCCGTCCCCGCCCCCGCCCCGGACGAGCAGCCCGCGAGCCCCACGACGAACAGGCCGGCCAGCAGCACCACGAGCAGCCGCGACAGGGTCGACGGCAGTCCGGGCGGGGATGCGCGGGTGCGGAGCGGCGTCGGGCACGGTCCCGCGGTGTGGTGCGGTACGAGGGACCGTCCGGGCGTGTGGGGGGCGAACCGCGGCAACATGCCGACGATGCTGCCACGGCCGCCCCGAGCCCACGGCGCCACGACCCGCGAAGCCGCGGTCACCCGCCCTGGCGCCCCCCGGCGGTGGCCGTCGGCTCAGTGGCCGTCGGGGTCCGCCCGGCTGAGGGCCGGCTTCGGTGTGGGGCCCGCCGTCATCAGGTAGTCCGCCGCGGACGTGTCCGTGACCAGGCTGGTGACCAGCCCGGAGCGGAGCACCGCGTCGATCGCGGCCGCCTTGCGCTGTCCGCCAGCGATCGCCACGACCTCCGGGATACGGCGCAGCTGGTCGGCCTTGACCGTGATGCACCGCTCCCCCAGGTCCCGCCCGATCCGGCGCCCCTCGGCGTCGAAGAGGTGCGCGGCCATCTCGGCGGCGACACCGAGCGAGGCGTAGTGCGCCCGCTCCTCGTCGCTGAGCATGTCGTGCACGGTCGAGATGCCCGGCTCCCAGGAGCCGATGGAGACACAGGCGACCGTGACCTTGTCGAAGTACTCGAAGGCCCGCGCGATCCCTGTCTGGTTGCGCAGCGCCGCCGCGGTGGCCGCGTCCGGCAGCAGCATCGGCGCGTAGATGGGGTGGGCGTCGCCGCCCGAGACCTGCGCCGCGCGCCGTACGGCCTCCACCGAGCCGCGCTCCGAGGTCCCGGCGTCGTACACACCGGTCAGCTGCACCACCGTGCACGGCGGCAGCCGGTCCAGCGCCGCCGCCATGTGGATCGTGGACCGGCCCCAGGCCAGCCCGAGGACGTCCCCCTCGTTGACGAGCTCGCCGAGCAGGTCGGCGCCGACCTCACCGAGGTTCTCGGGGTCGGGGGTCTCCTCGGCGTCGGCCGGGGACTCGACGACGACGGCGTGCCTCAGGCCGTAGCGGGCACGCAGCGCGTCGGAGCGCTCTGCGTCCAGCTCGGCCGGGACGCGGATCTCGATGCGTACGAGATCCCGTTCGAGGGCCGTCTCCAGGACCCGGGCCACCTTGAAGCGGCTGACGCCGAACTCCTCCGCGATCTGGATCTTGGACTTGCCCTCGAGGTAGAAGCGGCGGGCCATGGCCGCCGCCTGCACCAGCTCAGCGGGTCCCATCCGCATGGCTGACCGGCCCGCCGACATACCCGACACGGCGATCTCCTCACTGCTGTTCACACTCTGGATTCGCCGTTCATCCTTGCAGATTCGGCGCTGCTGATCCGCCCTGTGGGGCGGCCTTCACTCAACCGTTCACGTAGCTGTGGCTCAGTGGTCGCATGCCCAGGACGCCTTGGCGGCGGCCGCCTTCGCCTGCGTCCGCAGCGCCCGTACCGCTTCCGCCGGGTCCTCGGCCCCGTAGACGGCCGAGCCGGCCACGAAGACGTCCGCTCCCGCGTCCGCGCACCGCTCGATCGTGGAGGCCGAGACGCCGCCGTCGACCTGGAGCCACAGCTGCAGGCCGTGCTTGTCGATCAGCTCTCGGCTCCGACGGATCTTCGGCAGCATGATGTCGAGGAACGCCTGGCCGCCGAAGCCGGGCTCGACCGTCATGATCAGCAGCATGTCGAGTTCCGGCAGCAGGTCCTCGAACGGCTCGATCGGCGTCGCCGGCTTGAGCGCCATGGAGGCGCGGGCGCCCTTGGCCCGGATCTCCCGGGCCAGCCGCACAGGAGCGGCGGCCGCCTCCACGTGGAAGGTGACCGAGGAGGCGCCCGCCTCGACGTACTGCGGCGCCCACCGGTCGGGGTCCTCGATCATCAGATGGCAGTCCAGCGGGGTGTCCGTCGCTCGTGCCAGGGACTCCACGACCGGCACGCCGAGCGTGAGGTTCGGGACGAAGTGGTTGTCCATGACATCGACATGGAGCCAGTCGGCGCCTTGGACCGCCTTGGCCTCCTCCGCGAGGCGGGCGAAGTCGGCGGACAGGATGCTGGGGTTGATCTGGGCCATGACCCAAGCCTGCCATGCCGCTGCGCCGGGCCGAAACGGCGGTCCGTCGGGGTCGTCCGCTGTCCGCGAGTGGGCGGGGCCGGCCGCACCCCGCGGCAAAGCCGCACACCGATACGGCCCGCGCCCCTGGGTCGGCTGCCCTCGGCGGTGATTCAGCCCGTTCTGCGGATCAGGGCCAGGTACATCGCGTCCGTGCCGTGCACATGCGGCCACAGCTGGACGTCCGGGCCCTCGCCCAGGGCGGGCACGCCGGGCAGCAGCGGACGGGCGTCGATCAGCTCCGTCTGCGGGTGCTGTTTGAGGACGTCGGCGACGACCGCGCGGGTCTCGGCGAGGTGCGGCGAGCAGGTCGCGTAGCCGACGACCCCGCCGACGCGCACCGAGTCGAGCGCGGTGCGCAGCAGGGCGCGCTGGAGGGGTGCGAAGTTGTCCAGGTCCTCCGGGCGCCGCCGCCAGCGGGCCTCCGGCCGTCGGCGCAGCGCGCCGAGCCCGGTGCACGGCACGTCCATGAGCACGCGGTCGAAGGTGCCGGGCCGCCACGGCGGCCGGGTCCCGTCGGCGGCGACGACCTGGTACGGCCCCGGGTTGCCGGCGAGTGCCTTGGCGACCAGGCCCGCCCGGTGCGGCTGCTTCTCGGAGGCGAGCAGAGTGGCTCCCCGTTCGGCGGCGAGGGCGGCCAGCAGCGCGGCCTTGCCGCCGGGCCCGGCGCACCCGTCCAGCCACCGGCTGTCCGAGCCCTCGACGGGCGCGTCGGCGAGCGCGAGCGCGACCAACTGGCTGCCCTCGTCCTGCACCCCGGCCCGCCCCTCGCGCACGGCCTGCACGCGGCCGGGCTCACCGCCCTCGGCGAGCCGCACGGCGTACGGCGACCAGCGCCCCGGCACGGCGGCGTCCTCGCGCAGCAGTTCCTCGGCGGTGGCTCGCCCCGGCCGCGCCACCAGGGTCACCTCGGGCCGTTCGTTGTCGGCCTCCAGCAGGTCCTCGATGCCGGCGCGGCCGCCGCCGAGGGAGTCCCAGAGCGCCGAGACGATCCAGCGGGGATGGGAGTGCACGACGGCGAGGTGGGCCTCGGGGTCCTCCTCGTACGGCGGTGCGACCTTCTCCAGCCATCCGTCGAGGTCGTCCTGGGCAACCTTCCGCAGCACGGCGTTGACGAACTTGGCCCGCCCGTCGCCGAGCACCACCCGCGCCAGCTCGACGGTGGCCGACACGGCGGCGTGCGTCGGGATGCGCGTGCCCAGCAGCTGGTGCATGCCGAGGCTGAGCACGTCGAGGACCGGCGGGTCGACCTCGCCGAGCGGCCGGTCGACACAGGCGGCGATCACCGCGTCGTACGTCCCCTGCCGACGCAGCGTGCCGTACACCAGCTCGGTGGCGAGGGCGGCGTCCCGCGCGTCGAAGTCACCCTTCTCGCGTGCCTTGCGCAGCAGCGGAGGAAGGACGAGGTTGGCGTACGCGTCCCGCTCGTCGACCGCGCGAAGCGCCTCGAAGGCCAGGATGCGGACGGGGTCCCTCTGCGGACGGCGGTAGGGCTTGGCGGGCCTGCGGGGGCGCCGGGACTGCTCGCTCACGAAAAAGGTGCTCCGGATGTGAAGAAGGGGATGCGCCTCCCAGCGTACGTCGGCGCACCCACGCCTCCGGCTGCCGGGGCCTCAGCCGCCGAGCGTCTCGCTCTCGGCGATGCGCACGCCACGCGCCCAGTCGGCAGCGCGCATGGGCTTCTTGCCCTGGGCCTGCACCCAGAGCAGTTCGACGGCATACGAACCGGTGCCGACGTGCACGCTGTTCTTGCCGGCGGCCATCTGTCCGGGCGCGAGGTCGGTGCGCTCGGGCACGGGCGTGACCTGGATCAGCTTGAGCCGCTCGCCGCGGAAGGTGGTCCAGGCGCCGGGCGCCGGGGTGCAGCCGCGCACCACCCGGTCGACGCGCAGCGCGGGCGCGGCCCAGTCGACCTTGGCGTCGTCCACGGTGATCTTCGGCGCGACCGTGACGCCCTCGGCCGGCTGCGGTACGGCCTTCAGGGTGCCGTCCTCGATGCCGTCCATGGTCGCGGCGAGCAGTCCCGCGCCCGCGAAGGCGAGCCGGGTGAGCAGGTCGCCGCTGGTGTCGGTGGGCCGGATCTCCTCGGTCACGGTGCCGTAGACGGGCCCGGAGTCCAGTCCCTCCTCGATGAGGAACGTCGACGCCCCGGTGATCTCGTCGCCGGCCATGACGGCGTGCTGCACCGGCGCCGCCCCGCGCCAGGCGGGCAGCAGCGAGAAGTGCAGGTTGACCCAGCCGTGGGTGGGGATGTCGAGGGCGACGCGCGGCAGCAGGGCGCCGTAGGCGACGACCGGGCAGCAGTCCGGGGCGATCCGGGTCAGCCGCTCCAGGAACTCGGGGTCCCTCGGCCTGGCCGGCTTCAGCACTTCGATCCCGGCCTCCTCCGCCCGCTCGGCCACGGGCGACGCGACCAGCCTGCGCCCGCGCCCGGCCGGCGCGTCGGGCCGCGTGACGACGGCGGCGACCTCGTGCCGCCCGGAGGCGATCAGAGCGTCCAGAGCGGGAACGGCGACCTCGGGGGTACCGGCGAAGACGAGCTTCATGGGCGGGATCGGGCCTCTCGGGCGGGGGGCGAAGGGGCAGCGCACCAGTCTATGACCTCGGGAGGATCGAGGCCGCCGACGACGAGCAACCGCCGGGGTCCGTGCGGCCTCTTGGCCGGCGGGAAACGGACGGTGTGCGCGCGTGAAAGCACAACCCCGCAGCGCAGACGGCGCGCAACAGCCCGGACCGGCGTACGCATATGCCCGTACGCCCCCACCCCGTGACCAGCGGAGCGCCCACGCGTTGGTCAAGAAAGAGTTGACCACATAGGGCCGCTTTCTCGGCCCGATTCCTTTCAACGCCGGTTCGAGAGGCTTGTTCATGGCCGACCACGCAACCCACGACGCCCAGGCCCGGGCCAGCCTGCACTTGCTGGTGCGGGACATCGAGCGGGTCCGCCGGCAGGTGGACGCGCTGCGCACGCTCACCGCCCAGTTGGGCAACGTCTACCGCCCGCGCCGCTCCGGCCCGTCCACGGGCTTCGTCGTCTACGGACGCGCCCCCGCGCCGACGGTGCGCCTCGCCCAGGAACTCCGCGACAGTGTCGAAACCCTGGTCACCGCGGCCGTGGACTTCGACCGCTCGCTCGGCTTCTCGTGGGACGCGGTGGGCTCGGCTCTCGGCGTCACCAAACAGGCGGTGCACCGCCGTTACGGCGCCCGCCGCGCCGCGGCCCAGGCGGCCGCCGAGGCCGAGCGGGCCGCGGAGCCGTCCGGCGCCCGCACGGTCAACTCCGGCCTGCCCACGGTCCCGACGGTCCCCGCCGCCCGCTCGATGCCCACGCAGCCGACCGCGGGCAGCCAGTCCCTGCGCGACGACACCCGCCCCACGGCCTTCCCCGGTCCGCGCAACCCCTGATCCACGGCGGACCGACCGCTACGCCCTCTCCCTGCCCTCCCGGACGTCCGGGAGGGCAGACGTGCGCAGGACGAACCAGCCACCGGCACCCACCGACGGCCTGCAGGCCTGCCGGCCTCTCACCCGATGTCCGGCGGATCGATCCGCACCCGCACCGCCTCCCCGCTTCCCCGCGCCATACGCGCGGCCTGCGCGGTCTTCAGCGCGGCGGCCAGGGCGGACCCGCTGCCCGGCGGCACCCGCACCAGCGCCCGGTCCCAGTGCTCACCCGGCGGCGGCGCTCCGGGCCTGCGGGGTCGGCCGGGCGGCGTCGGGGGTACCGGCACAGGCCCCAACACCTCTGCGTCGGGCGGCAGTTCCACCGAGGCAAGGAACTCGGAGACGGCCGCGGGCATCCCGGAAACCGCCGCCATCCGGGACACCGGCGGGAAGCCCAGCTCGGCCCGTTCGGCCAGTTCCCGCACTGCGTGCCCGACCGGGTCCCAGCGCACCAGCGCCTGCACCGGCCGCAGGGTCGGCTCGGCCACGACGACCACCGTGCCCCCCTCGCTCTGCGGCCGCACCAACGCTCCCGCCGCGATCCACCGGCGCAGCGCGTCCTCACCGGCCCGCAGGTCGGGCCGTACGAGCATGGCCCAGCCGTCCAGCAGGAGGGCCGCCGAGTAACCGCCCTCGGCGACCGGTTCGGCCCCCGGTGTGCTCACCACCAGCGCGGGCGTGTCCGGCACCGTGTCCAGCACGTGCTCCCGCCCCGAGGTGCGCACCGGGACGGCGGGGAAGGCCCGCCCCAGTTCCTCGGCCGTCCGCCGTGCCCCGACGACCTGGGCGCGCAGCCGGAAGCCACCGCACTCGGGGCAGTGCCAGGCGTCCTCCTCGCGCCCGCACCAGCCGCACCGCAGCACTCCCGCGTCCTGCCCCTGAAGCGGCCCGGAGCAGTGCCGGCAGCGGGCGGGGGCACGGCACCGCGCGCAGGCCATGCGGGGGGCGTAACCGCGCCGGGGCACCTGCACCAGCACAGGCCCCTGCCGCAGCCCCTCGCGGGCCGTCTGCCAGGCGAGGGTGGGCAGCCGGGCGGCGCGGGCGGCCTCGTCACGCGCGAGGTCGTCGTCCCCGACGGTCCGGACCAGGGGCGCGGCCCGGCGCACCTGGTCCCGGCCGGCGGCCAGCGGCCGGGCCCAGCCGCTGTCCACGAGCTGGGCGGCCTCGACGGTGCAGGAGAAGCCGCCGAGCAGGAAGGCGCACTTGTCCAGCGCGGCGCGCAGCAGCAGCACGTCGCGCGCGTGCGGCTGCGGGGCATGCTGCTCGCTGTGGCTGTCGTCGCCGTCGTCCCAGATGGCCACGAGCCCCAGGTCCCGCACGGGCGCGAACATGGCGGCCCGGGTCCCGACCACGGCCCGTACGGACCCCCGCCGCACGGCGAGCCACTGCGCGTACCGCTTCTCGGGTCCGGCGTCGGCGGTGAGCAGCGCGTGCCGGCCGGTTCCGAGCAGCGCGGTGAGCGCGGCGTCGACACGCGTGGCGGCCCGGCCGTCCGGTACCACGACCAGGGCGCCGCGTCCCGAGGCGAGCGTGGCGGCGACGGCGCGGGCCAGTTCCTCGCCCCACAGCGGGCCCGGCAGCGCGGTCCAGACGGCCCTGGGCGAGCCGCCGGTGGCGAGTGCCTGGAGGAAGGCGCTTCCGTGCTCGTAGCGCCCCCAGGAGGCCGCCTCGGGCGCTTGCGGCGGGGGCAGTGGCGCGGGGGACGGCCGCTGCTCCGCTCGGGCGCTCCGCGGCGGCACGGCCAGTTGGAGGACGTCGGCGAGGCTTCCCGCGTACCGGTCGGCGACGGCCCGCGCGAGGCCGAGCAGTTCCCCGCTCAGCACCGGCTCCGGCGAGACGACCTGGGCCAGTGCGGCCAGCGGACCGCTGTAGTCGGACTGGGCGCGCCGCTCCACGAGGAAGCCGTCGATGAGCCCGCCGCCCTCGCGGCGCCCCTCGCGCACCCGGTGCCGCCCGGCCCCGAACCGCACCCGCACCCGAACGCCCGGCTGCGCGTCGGCGTCCAGCTCGGCGGGCACGGCGTAGTCGAAGTACCGGTCGAGGTGCAGCACGCCCTTGTCGACGAGCACCCGGGCGACGGGCAGCTCCTCGGCGAGCGCGGCTCCGCGCCAGGTGCGCGGCTTGGCCCGTGGCGCCCGCGCCTTGCGCACGCTCTCCCGGATCAGCGCGAGCTGCTCCGGCGGCACCCCTTCGGCCCCGCCGGCCCCCGGCTCGTTCTCGCTGCTCACCCTTGCATTCTTACCAAACGGCACCGACAGCCGGCCTGCGCCGGCGAACGGCTCCCGTGATCACCGGCCGCGCCCAGGCTCCGCCCCATGACGCATCCCGCCTCCAACCCGATGGACGAGGGTGCGCGTACGCCTCGCGGAGCGGCGGCACGAACAGCTGACGACGGGCGCGGTCGCGGGGTACGGCGAGCGCGGCGACGTCGCCGTCTCGACGGCGCCCCCCCGGCGAGCCACCTGGGCGGAAGGGCCGTCGGGAGGGGCAGGAGACGCGGATCGGGATCGCGGAGATCGACCGTCCGCGGCGTCGGATCCGGCGGGCGCCCGCCGACCGGCCTCGGACACGAGCGGTGGCCCGGCACACCAGGGGCCGCCGACGCCGGCACCCGGACGGGGCGAAGCCCGGCCCCCGGCGAAGGGGAACCGGGCCTCGCCGCGGACCGAGGGTCTACAGACCGACCGCCGCGCGCAGGGCGTCCACGCGGTCCGTGCGCTCCCAGGTGAAGTCGGGCAGCTCGCGGCCGAAGTGACCGTAGGCCGCCGTCTGGGCGTAGATCGGGCGGAGCAGGTCGAGGTCGCGGATGATGGCGGCCGGACGGAGGTCGAAGACCGCGTCGATCGCCTTCTCGATCTTCTCTGCGTCGACCTTGGCGGTGCCGAACGTCTCCACGAACAGACCGACCGGCTCGGCCTTGCCGATCGCATAGGCGACCTGGACCTCGCAGCGGGAGGCCAGGCCCGCCGCCACCACGTTCTTGGCGACCCAGCGCATCGCGTACGCCGCCGAGCGGTCAACCTTGGACGGGTCCTTGCCGGAGAAGGCTCCGCCGCCGTGGCGGGCCATGCCGCCGTAGGTGTCGATGATGATCTTGCGGCCGGTCAGGCCGGCGTCGCCCATCGGGCCGCCGATCTCAAAACGGCCGGTCGGGTTGACCAGCAGGCGGTAGCCCTCGGTGTCCAGCTTGATGCCCTCGTCCAGCAGCGCCTTCAGCTCCGGCTCGACGACGAACTCGCGGATGTCGGGGGCGAGCAGCGACTCCAGGTCGATGTCGGAGGCGTGCTGCGAGGAGACGACCACCGTGTCCAGGCGGACGGCCTTGTCGCCGTCGTACTCGATGGTGACCTGCGTCTTGCCGTCCGGGCGCAGGTAGGGAATGGTGCCGTTCTTGCGCACGTCCGACAGCCGCTTCGACAGGCGGTGGGCCAGGAAGATCGGCAGCGGCATCAGGGTCGGCGTCTCGTCGGAGGCGTAGCCGAACATCAGGCCCTGGTCACCGGCGCCCTGCCGGTCCAGCTCGTCGTCGTCGCCCTCGACCCGGGCCTCGTAGGCCGCGTCGACGCCCTGCGCGATGTCCGGGGACTGCGCGCCGATGGAGACCGACACACCGCAGGAGGCGCCGTCGAAGCCCTTCTTGGAGGAGTCGTAGCCGATCTCGAGGATCTTGCTGCGGACCAGGGTCGCGATGTCCGCGTAGGCCTTGGTCGTCACCTCGCCGGCCACGTGCACCAGGCCGGTGGTGATCAGCGTCTCGACGGCGACCCGGGAGGTCGGGTCCTCGCGCAGAAGCGCGTCGAGAATCGTGTCGCTGATCTGGTCAGCGATCTTGTCGGGGTGACCCTCGGTCACGGACTCCGAGGTGAACAGGCGACGGGACACAACGCTCCCTGGGGTTGCAGCGGCTGCTGGCTGATCATTTGCGGTCGACGCGCAGGGCTGCGCCCGGCGTCGGCCATGAACAGTTTATCGGTCGCACTCGGCCGATGGGTCACCTGTCTCGCCTCTCGGGAGCGCTGTGACCTGCGGCACGGGCATTCTGCCCAATGCCGGGCGGCATTGGCCAGGGACGCCACACCCGAATTCTGTCCGACGTGCACCTGCCGCCGTCGCCGCCCGGGCGTCAGCCCAGGCGCTGTACGACGAGGTCCCAGACGACGTCGGCCAGCGCTTCCTTGGGGCCTTGAGGCACGGGGGTCTCGCTGCCGTCGGCACCCAGCACCACGGCCTCGTTCTCCTCGGAGCCGAACGTCTTGCGCTCCCCGACCTCGTTGACCACGAGCAGGTCGCAGCCCTTGCGTGCGAGCTTGGCGCGTCCGTTGGCGAGGACCTCGTCGGTCTCGGCGGCGAAGCCGACGACCACCTGGCCGGGGCGTGCGCGCTCGGCGGAGATCTCCGCGAGGATGTCGGGGTTGCGTACCAGGACGATCGGGTCGGGGTCCTGGCCGTCCTTCTTCTTGATCTTGCCGGTCGCGTAGGCCGCCGGGCGGAAGTCCGCGACGGCTGCGGCCATGACGACCGCGTCGGCGTCCGCCGCCGTTTTCAGCACGGCCTCGCGGAGCTGGACGGCCGTGCCGACCGGTACGACGTCCACGCCCGCCGGGTCGGGCAGGCCGGCGTTGGCGGCGATCAGGGTGACCCGGGCCCCGCGGGCGGCTGCGGTGCGGGCGAGGGCGTAGCCCTGCTTGCCGGAGGAGCGGTTGCCGAGGAAGCGCACCGGATCCAGGGGTTCGCGGGTGCCGCCGGCGGAGACGACGACGTGCCGCCCCTTCAGGTCGGGCTCGGTGACGCCCCGGAGCAGCACCCGGCGGCAGACCTCGAAGATCTCCACCGGGTCGGGCAGCCGGCCCTTGCCGGTGTCGACGCCGGTGAGCCGGCCGACGGCGGGCTCGATGACGACGGCGCCGCGGCGGCGCAGCGTGGCCACGTTCTCCTGGGTGGCCGGGTGCTCCCACATCTCGGTGTGCATCGCGGGCGCGAAGACGACCGGGCAGCGGGCGGTGAGGAGGGTGTTGGTCAGCAGGTCGTCGGCGAGGCCGTGGGCGGCCTTGGCAAGCGTGTCGGCGGTGGCGGGCGCGACCACGACCAGCTCGGCGTGCTGGCCGATGCGGACGTGCGGGACCTCGTGGACGTCGTCCCAGACCTCCGTCGCCACGGGGTTGCCGGACAGGGCCGACCAGGTGGCGGCGCCGACGAAGTGCAGCGCCGAGGCGGTGGGCACCACGCGCACGTCATGGCCCGACTCGGTGAATCTGCGCAGCAGCTCACAGGCCTTGTAGGCGGCGATGCCGCCGCTGACCCCCAGGACGACCTTCGGCTTGTCCACGCTCACTCCCCGGACTCGGAACCGTGCACCCCCAATGACACACCACAGGCCCGGCAGACGGACTGCCGGGCCTGTGGACAAGTCGATCGCACTCTGACAGTACGACCGCGAAGTGCTACTGCGCCGGGCCCTCGACGGCCTCGGAGGTCAGCAGGCCGGCGTTGATCTCACGCAGGGCGATCGACAGCGGCTTCTCGTGGACGTGGGTGTCGACGAGGGGACCGACGTACTCGAGCAGGCCCTCGCCGAGCTGCGAGTAGTACGCGTTGATCTGGCGGGCCCGCTTGGCCGCGTAGATCACGAGGCTGTACTTCGAGTCGGTGGCCTCAAGCAACTCGTCGATCGGCGGGTTGATGATGCCCTCGGGCGCGGTGATGGAAGAGGACACGCTCTACCTTCCGATGGGTGGGAAAAGTTCATTCATGACCACGGACCGTGATCACACGACATCCATCAAGGCTAGCAGCTCGCGTGCCACGTCCTCGACGGAGGTGTTGACCAGGGTCGTATCGAACTCCGGCTCGGCCGCCAGCTCGGTCCTGGCCGCCTCCAGGCGGCGCTCGATGACCTCGGGCGGCTCGGTGCCCCGGCCTGTCAGCCTGCGCACCAGCTCCTCCCAGGAGGGCGGAGCCAGGAACACCAGCTGGGCGTCCGCCATGGACTCCCGCACCTGCCGAGCGCCCTGGAGGTCGATCTCCAGGAGGACGGGCTCCCCCTTCTCCAGCCGCTCCTGCACGGCCGCGCGGGGCGTGCCGTAGCGGTTGCCGGCGAACTCGGCCCACTCCAGCAGCTCGCCGTTGGCGATCAGCTTGTCCATCTCCTCGTCGGTGACGAAGAAGTAGTGGACTCCGTGCTGCTCGCCGGGGCGCGGCTTGCGGGTGGTGGCCGACACCGAGAGCCAGACCTCGGGGTGTTCCTTGCGCATATGGGCGACGACCGTGCTCTTGCCGACCCCCGAGGGGCCGGAGAGCACGGTCAGCCGCGGACGTTCACTCATGCAGCGATTATTCCAGCAATCCCGGAGTGCCCGGGACTCCCGGTCCGACTCCCCCTGCACGGGGAGGCGGGCTCAGGAACCGGTGCTGCCGAACTCACGCTCCAGGGAAGCGATCTGGTTGGAACCGAGACCGCGCACGCGGCGGCTCTCGGAAATGCCCAGACGCTCCATGATCTGCTTGGCGCGGACCTTGCCCACGCCCGGCAGCGACTCGAGCAGGGCGGAGACCTTCATCTTGCCGATGACGTCGTTCTCCTGGCCCTGCTTGATGACCTCGTGCAGGGAGGCGCCGGAGTGCTTGAGTCGATTCTTGACCTCGGCCCGCTCCCGGCGAGCCGCGGCGGCCTTTTCGAGCGCGGCTGCGCGCTGTTCGGGGGTAAGGGGCGGAAGAGCCACGCCTACGTCACCTCGGATGTCGAACTGTCGGATACGGACCGGTGAGGAACCTAGTCGCCCCACACCTGGGGAGCCACGAGCAACACGCTGCGCCCGTTCTCCCCCACTACCTCATGGGTGTGGGGGTGTCCCCACAGCTCGGAGACTAGCGGTCAAGTCCGCCAGAGTCAGCGAGAACAGCGGAAAAGTCCTGGTCAGCCTCCGTCAGGTCGGATATTTCAGACATTCTGCCCTCGATTTGAGCATGTATTCACACTCAAGTCGTCGGCCGGACCGCTCGGCAGAGCACTCCTCAGTGGTGTCAGGCGCCGGAAACGGCCGACCTGACCTCCTCCGCGAAGCGCTCCGCGGCCGCGCGCAGCGCCCCGGCATCGGGACCGTGACGCAGCACACCCCGGCTGACGTTGGGCACGACGTTGCGCACCGCCGGCCCGAACACCTTCGGAAGATCGGCCGCCGTGGCACCCTGCGCGCCGACTCCGGGCGCGAGGAGCGGGCCGTTGATGGCGAGGTCGTACGACGACAGGTCGCCGACGGTGGCGCCGACGACGGCGCCGAAGGAGCCCAGGGGCTCCTCCCCCGCGTTCTCGGCGGCGAGGTGGGCCAGCATGGTGGCGCCCACCGTCCGGCCGTCCGCGCGCACCGCGTGCTGGACCTCGGGGCCCTCCGGGTTGGAGGTCAGAGCCAGCACGAAGAGACCGGTGCCGCTCTCCCGGGCCAGCGCCACGGCCGGACTGAGCGAGCCGTACCCGAGGAACGGCGAGACCGTCAGGGCGTCGGAGAACAACGGTGCGTCCTTGCGGAGGAAGGCCTCGGCGTACCCGGCCATGGTCGAGCCGATGTCACCGCGCTTGGCGTCCATCACGACGAGGGCGCCTGCCGCGCGCGCCTCCAGCACGATCTTCTCCAGCACGGCGACACCGCGCGAGCCGAAGCGTTCGAAGAAGGCGCTCTGCGGCTTCATCACGGCGACCCGGCCGGCCACGGCCTCCACGACCGTGCGGCTGAACCGCTCAAGACCCGCCACGTCGTCGTTCAGGCCCCACTCGGCGAGCAGGGAGGCGTGCGGGTCGATGCCGACGCACAGCGGGCCGCGCTCGTCCATGGCGCGGCGCAGGCGGGCACCGAAGGGCTCCATCGGGCTCATGCGGGCTTCCTCACGTCTGCGCCGACCGCGTCGGCAAGGGTGGCGTAGGGGCTGGTGCGCAGGCGGGCGGCGAGGCCCTTGTGGAGGGCACGGCACCAGAAGGGGCCCTCGTAGATGAAGGCGCTGTACCCCTGGACCAGCGTGGCCCCGGCCAGGATGCGCTGCCAGGCGTCTTCGGCGGTCGCGATGCCGCCCACGCCCACGAGGGTGATCCGGTCGCCCACGCGCGCGTACAGACGGCGCAGGACCTCCAGCGAGCGCGCCTTGAGCGGGGCGCCGGACAGGCCGCCGGTCTCCTTCACCAGCGAGGGCGCGGACCTCAGACCGAGCCCCTCGCGGGCGATGGTGGTGTTCGTGGCGATGATGCCGTCCAGGCCCAGCTCCACGGCCAGGTCGGCGACTGCGTCGATGTCCTCGTCGGCGAGGTCCGGGGCGATCTTCACCAGGAGCGGGACGCGCCGGCTCGCGACCGTGCGGTCGGCGGCCTCGCGGACGGCGGTCAGCAGCGGGCGCAGATGGTCGACCGCCTGCAGGTCGCGCAGGCCGGGCGTGTTCGGCGAGGAGACGTTGACGACCAGGTAGTCCGCGTACGGCGCGAGACGCTCGGCCGACTTCACGTAGTCGCCGACGGCCTCCGCCTCCGGGACGACCTTGGTCTTGCCGATGTTGACGCCCACGACGGTCCTGAAGACGGGCTCGCGGGTGGCCAGCCGGGCGGCGACGGCAAGGGATCCGTCGTTGTTGAAGCCCATCCGGTTGATCAGCGCGCGGTCCGGAACCAGGCGGAACAGTCGCTTCCTGGGGTTGCCGGGCTGCGGCTCGCCGGTGACCGTGCCGATCTCGACGTGGTCGAAGCCCAGCATCGACATCCCGTCGATCGCGACGGCGTTCTTGTCGAAGCCGGCGGCGAGCCCGAAGGGACCGTGCATCCGCAGCCCGAAGGCCTCCGTGCGCAGCTCCTTGTGGCGGGGCGCGAGGGCGGCCGCGACGAACGTGCGCAGCACGGGGACGCGGACGGCGAGACGGATCCAGCGGAAGGCCAGCTGGTGGGCCTTCTCAGGGTCCATCCGTTTGAAAACCAGACGGAAGAAGAGCTCGTACATCTGTGTGTCCTCATGAAGAGGGGGACACCGTTTCCGGTGTCCCCCTCGGGGCTGCTAGTCGCGGGCGGCGGTCAGGTGCTCCGCGTGTTCCTGGAGCGAGCGGACGCCCACGTCGCCGTGGTTGAGGGCGTCGATGCCCTGGACGGCCGCGGCGAGGGCCTGGACGGTCGTCAGGCACGGGACCGAGCGGGCCACGGCCGCCGTACGGATGTCGTAGCCGTCGAGGCGGCCGCCTGTGCCGTACGGGGTGTTGACGATGAGGTCGACCTCGCCGTCGTGGATGAGCTGGACGATGGTCTTCTCGCCGTTCGGCCCGGTGCCCTCGGACTGCTTGCGCACGACGACGGCGTTGATGCCGTTGCGCTTGAGGACCTCGGCGGTGCCGGAGGTGGCCAGCAGCTCGAAGCCGTGGGCGACCAGCTCGCGCGCCGGGAAGATCATCGAGCGCTTGTCGCGGTTGGCGACCGAGATGAACGCGCGGCCCTTGGTGGGCAGCGGGCCGTAGGCACCCGCCTGCGACTTGGCGTACGCCGTGCCGAAGACGGAGTCGATGCCCATGACCTCGCCGGTGGAGCGCATCTCCGGGCCGAGGACGGTGTCCACGCCGCGGCCCTGGATGTCGCGGAAGCGCGACCACGGCATGACGGCCTCCTTGACCGAGATCGGCGCGTCCAGCGGCAGCTCGCCGCCGTCGCCGTTCTTCGGCAGCAGCCCCTCGGCGCGCAGCTCGGCGATGGTCGCGCCCAGCGAGATCCGGGCGGCGGCCTTGGCGAGCGCCACAGCGGTGGCCTTCGAGGTGAAGGGGACCGTACGGGAGGCGCGCGGGTTGGCCTCCAGGACGTAGAGGATGTCGCCGGCCATCGCGAACTGGATGTTGATCAGTCCGCGCACCCCGACACCGCGCGCGATGGCCTCGGTGGATGCGCGCAGGCGCTTGATGTCGAAGCCGCCGAGGGTGATCGGGGGCAGGGCGCACGCCGAGTCGCCGGAATGGATGCCGGCCTCCTCGATGTGTTCCATCACGCCGCCCAGGTACAGGTCCTCGCCGTCGTAGAGCGCGTCGACGTCGATCTCGATGGCGTCGTCCAGGAACCGGTCGACGAGGACCGGCCGGGAGGGGCTGATCTCGGTGGACTCGGCGATGTAGGCGGCGAGGCGGGTCTCGTCGTAGACGATCTCCATGCCGCGCCCGCCGAGGACGTACGACGGCCGGACCAGGACCGGGTAGCCGATCTCGTCGGCGATGGCCTTGGCCTCGGCGAAGGTGGTGGCCGTGCCGTGCTTGGGGGCGGGCAGGCCGGCCTCGGCGAGGACGCGGCCGAAGGCGCCGCGGTCCTCGGCGGCGTGGATCGCCTCGGGGGACGTGCCGACGATCGGCACGCCGTTGTCCTTCAGGGCCTGCGCGAGGCCGAGCGGGGTCTGGCCGCCGAGCTGGACGACCACGCCGGCGATCGGGCCCGCGAGCGACTCCGCGTGGACGATCTCCAGCACGTCCTCGAGCGTGAGCGGCTCGAAGTACAGGCGGTCTGAGGTGTCGTAGTCGGTGGAGACGGTCTCCGGGTTGCAGTTGACCATCACGGTCTCGTACCCGGCGTCCGACAGCGCGAAGGAGGCGTGGACGCAGGAGTAGTCGAACTCGATGCCCTGGCCGATGCGGTTCGGGCCGGAGCCGAGGATGATCACCGCGGGCTTCTCGCGGGGCGCGACCTCGGTCTCCTCGTCGTAGGAGGAGTAGAAGTACGGCGTCCGCGCGGCGAACTCGGCGGCGCAGGTGTCGACCGTCTTGTAGACAGGGCGGATGCCGAGCGCGTGCCGGACCTCGCGGACGACGTCCTCGCGCAGGCCGCGGATCTCGCCGACCTGCTGGTCGGAGAAGCCGTGCCGCTTGGCCTCGGCGAGCAGCTCGCGGGTCAGCTCCGGCGCCTCGGCCAGCTCGTCCGCGATCTCCTTGATCAGGAACAGCTGGTCCACGAACCACGGGTCGATCTTGGTGTACTCGAAGACCTCCTCCGGGGTGGCGCCCGCGCGGATGGCCTGCATGACCGTGTTGATCCGGCCGTCGGTGGGCCGTACGGCCTCGCGGAGCAGGGTCTCCTTGTCACCCGGGTCGCCGACGAAGGTGAACTGGCTGCCCTTCTTCTCCAGCGAGCGCAGCGCCTTCTGGAAGGCCTCGGGGAAGTTGCGCCCGATGGCCATGGCCTCGCCGACCGACTTCATGGTGGTGGTCAGCGTGGAGTCGGCCTGCGGGAACTTCTCGAAGGCGAAGCGCGGGGCCTTGACGACCACGTAGTCGAGGGTGGGCTCGAAGGAGGCCGGGGTCTCGGCCGTGATGTCGTTCGGGATCTCGTCCAGCGTGTAGCCGACGGCCAGCTTGGCGGCGATCTTGGCGATCGGGAAGCCGGTGGCCTTGGAGGCGAGCGCGGAGGAGCGCGACACACGCGGGTTCATCTCGATGACGATCACGCGACCGTCCTCGGGGTTCACCGCGAACTGGATGTTGCAGCCGCCGGTGTCGACGCCGACCTCGCGGATGATCGCGATGCCGACGTCGCGCAGCACCTGGAACTCGCGGTCGGTCAGCGTCATCGCGGGCGCCACGGTGATCGAGTCGCCGGTGTGCACGCCCATCGGGTCGAAGTTCTCGATGGAGCAGACGACCACGACGTTGTCGTGCTTGTCGCGCATGAGCTCCAGCTCGTACTCCTTCCAGCCGAGGATGGACTCCTCCAGGAGCACCTCGGTGGTCGGGGACAGCGTGAGGCCCTGGCCGGCGATGCGGCGCAGCTCCTCCTCGTCGTGGGCGAAGCCGGAGCCGGCGCCGCCCATGGTGAAGGAGGGGCGGACGACGACCGGGTAGCCGCCGAGCGTCTCGACGCCCTGGAGGACGTCGTCCATGGTGTGGCAGATGACCGAGCGGGCGGACTCGCCGTGCCCGGTCTTCCTGCGGACCTCCTCCACGACGTCCTTGAAGAGGTCGCGGTCCTCGCCCTTGTGGATCGCCTCGGGCTTGGCGCCGATCAGCTCCACGCCGTACTTGGCGAGGACACCGTTCTCGTGCAGGGAGATGGCGGTGTTGAGCGCCGTCTGGCCGCCCAGGGTGGGCAGCAGGGCGTCGGGGCGCTCCTTGGCGATGATCTTCTCGACGAAGTCCGGGGTGATCGGCTCGACGTAGGTGGCGTCGGCGATCTCCGGGTCGGTCATGATCGTCGCCGGGTTGGAGTTGACGAGGACGACGCGCAGGCCTTCGGCCTTGAGCACGCGGCACGCCTGCGTGCCGGAGTAGTCGAACTCGGCGGCCTGGCCGATGACGATCGGGCCGGAGCCGATGACCAGGACGGACTGGATATCGGTGCGCTTAGGCACGCTGGCCCTCCATCAGGGAGACGAAGCGGTCGAACAGGTAGGCGGCGTCGTGCGGGCCCGCTGCCGCTTCGGGGTGGTACTGGACGGAGAAGGCCGGCTGGTCGAGCAGCTGCAGCCCCTCCACGACGTTGTCGTTCAGACAGACGTGCGAGACCTCGGCGCGGCCGAACTCGGTCTCGCTGACCTTGTCGAGCGGCGCGTCCACGGCGAACCCGTGGTTGTGCGCGGTCACCTCGACCTTGCCGGTCGTACGGTCCTGGACCGGCTGGTTGATGCCCCGGTGGCCGTACTTCAGCTTGTAGGTGCCGAAGCCGAGGGCGCGGCCGAGGATCTGGTTGCCGAAGCAGATGCCGAACAGCGGCGTCCTGCGCTCCAGGACGGCGGTCATGAGGGCCACCGGTCCGTCGGCGGTCGCCGGGTCACCGGGGCCGTTCGAGAAGAACACACCGTCCGGGCCGACCGCGTAGACCTCGTCGGCGGTGCTGGTGGCGGGCAGGACGTGCACCTCGATGCCGCGCTCGGCCATGCGCTGCGGGGTCATGCCCTTGATGCCGAGGTCGATGGCGGCGACGGTGAAGCGCTTCTCGCCGATCGCGGGGACGACGTACGCCTCCTTGGTCGCGACCTCCTCGTACAGGCTCGCGCCCTTCATGTACGGCTGGGCCTGCACGCGTGCGAGGAGGCCGGAGTCGGCGGCGATCGCCGCGCCGGAGAAGATCCCGGCGCGCATGGAGCCGCGCTCGCGCAGGTGACGGGTCAGCGCCCGGGTGTCGATGCCCGAGATGCCGACCACGCCCTGGCGCTCCAGCTCGTCGTCCAGCGAGCGCTTGGCCCGCCAGTTGGACGGAACGCGCGCGGGGTCGCGCACGACGTAGCCGGAGACCCAGATGCGGCTCGACTCGTCGTCCTCGTCGTTCCAGCCGGTGTTGCCGATCTGCGGGGCGGTCGCGACGACGATCTGGCGGTCGTACGACGGGTCGGTCAGGGTCTCCTGGTAGCCGGTCATGCCGGTGGAGAACACGGCCTCGCCGAAGGTCTCCCCCACGGCCCCGTAGGCACGGCCGCGGAAGATGCGGCCGTCCTCCAGGACGAGTACGGCGGGAACCCTCTCGGCTCCCCTTGTGGAGGTCGTCATCGTGCGCCTTCCGTGTCGTTGATCATCTGGTTCAGGGTGTCGACCCACTCGGTGTGCTCGGCCGCGTGGTCGGAGCGGAAGCCGGAGTCGATCAGCTTGTCGCCCAGCTCCCAGGTGACCACCAGCAGTCCGCCCTCGGTGAGGACCTTGCCGGCGATGCCCTTGTCCAGCCGGGCGCCGCGCAGGGCCGGGGTGGGGACGAAGAAGTCGGTCGCACCGGGGCGCTCGACCTCCAGGCCCGCATCGGTCAGGGTGAGCTCGGCCCGGCTGCGGGTGCCCAGGCCGTGGGCCACGATGCGGTCCAGCCACTGCCCTGCCGTGGTGGAGCCGTGGTAGCGGCCGCTCATGCTCAGTTTCACCGGGCCCGTCCCGTCCGGCGCGCCGGGCGGCTCGGGCAGGTCGCTCTGGAGCGTGCCGCGCCACTTCCAGCCCTCGCGCATCAGCCAGTAGACGAGCGCGATGAAGAGGGCGAGTCCGACGAGCCAGCCGATGCGGGCCGGCCAGTCGGTGACCGGGGCCGACTTCTCCGCCTCGGCCAGCAGGATTACAGGTGTCACG
Organism: Streptomyces sp. NTD91; assembly: GCF_059510455.1. NCBI lineage: Bacteria > Bacillati > Actinomycetota > Actinomycetes > Kitasatosporales > Streptomycetaceae > Streptomyces > Streptomyces sp. NTD91. The sequence goes on along the minus strand of NZ_JCAJZW010000009.1, from coordinate 108,135 downwards.
TGAGCTTCCCGTCGACGAGCGTGGCCTTGCCCCGCAGCCACGTATGCGTCACACGGCCCGGCAGCTCACGCCCCGCGTAGGGGGTGTTGCGGCTGCGCGAGGCGAAGCCCGCGGGGTCCACCTGACCACGGTATGCCGCATCGACCAGGGTGAGGTTGGCAGGCTCACCGACCGAGACGGGACGGCCGTGTCCGGCGGCCTGTCCGATCTGCGCGGGCTTGAAGGACATCCGGTCGGCGACACCGGCCCAGTCCAGCAGGCCCGTGTCGACCATGGTCTCCTGCACGACCGACAACGCGGTCTCCAGGCCGACCATGCCCATGGCGGCGGCGGCCCACTCGCAGTCCTTGTCCTCGTGCGGGTGCGGGGCGTGGTCCGTGGCGACGATGTCGATCGTGCCGTCGGCGAGGGCCTCGCGCAGGGCGTGCACGTCGCGCTCGGTGCGCAGCGGCGGGTTGACCTTGTAGACGGGGTTGTAGGTGCGCACCAGCTCGTCGGTGAGGAGCAGGTGGTGCGGGGTCACCTCGGCGGTGACCTGGATGCCGCGGGACTTGGCCCAGCGGACGATCTCCACGGAACCGGCCGTGGACAGGTGGCAGATGTGGACGCGGGAGCCGACGTGCTCGGCGAGCAGCACGTCCCGGGCGATGATCGACTCCTCCGCGACGGCCGGCCAGCCGCCCAGGCCCAGCTCGGCGGAGACGACGCCCTCGTTCATCTGGGCGCCCTCGGTCAGCCGCGGCTCCTGCGCGTGCTGGGCGACGACACCGCCGAAGGCCTTCACGTACTCCAGCGCGCGGCGCATTATCACCGCGTCGTCCACGCACTTGCCGTCGTCGGAGAAGACGGTGACGCCGGCGGCGGACTCGTGCATGGCGCCCAGTTCGGCGAGCTTCCTGCCCTCCAGGCCGACGGTGACGGCGCCGATGGGCTGCACGTCGCAGTAGCCGTGCTCCTGGCCCAGCCGGTAGACCTGCTCGACCACACCGGCGGTGTCGGCGACGGGGAAGGTGTTGGCCATGGCGAACACGGCGGTGTAGCCGCCGGACGCGGCCGCGCGCGTGCCGGTCAGGACCGTCTCGGAGTCCTCGCGGCCGGGCTCACGCAGGTGGGTGTGCAGGTCGACCAGGCCCGGCAGCAGCACCTTGCCGGCGGCCTGCACGACCTCGGCGTCCCCGGCGGACAGCCCGGTGCCCACCCCGGCGATCACCGCGCCGTCGATCAGCACGTCCTGCGGCTCGCCGCCGAGCACCTTCGCACCACGGATCAGGATCTTGCTCATGGGTCCTACTTCTCCTCGGCCGCGAAAGAGGTGTGCGCGGAGCGCTCGTCGGAAGGGTGGTGGTGGGAGACGGGTGGGCGGGCGTGGGTGACGGCGGGCTCGTTTCCGCCGAGCAGCAGGTAGAGGACGGCCATCCGGATGGAGACGCCGTTGGCGACCTGCTCGACGGCGGTGCAGCGGTCGGAGTCGGCGACCTCGGCGGTGATCTCCATGCCGCGCACCATCGGGCCGGGGTGCATCACGATGGCGTGCTCGGGCAGCCTGGCCATGCGGTCGCCGTCGAGGCCGTAGCGGCGGGAGTACTCGCGCTCGGTCGGGAAGAAGGCGGCGTTCATCCGCTCTCGCTGGACGCGCAGCATCATCACCGCGTCGCACTTGGGCAGCGTGCTGTCGAGGTCGTACGACACCTCGCACGGCCAGCTCTCGACGCCGACCGGCACCAGGGTCGGCGGGGCGACGAGGGTGACCTCGGCGCCGAGGGTGTGCAGCAGGTCCACGTTGGAGCGGGCGACCCGGCTGTGCAGGACGTCGCCCACGATGGTGATCCGCCGGCCGGACAGGTCCTGGCCGAGCCCGGCGTCCCGGCCGATCAGCCGGCGGCGCATGGTGAACGCGTCCAGCAGGGCCTGGGTGGGGTGCTGGTGGGTGCCGTCGCCGGCGTTGATGACCGCGGCGTCGATCCAGCCGGAGTTCGCGAGGCGGTACGGGGCGCCGGAGGCGCCGTGCCGGATGACCACGGCGTCGACGCCCATGGCCTCCAGGGTCTGGGCGGTGTCCTTCAGGGACTCGCCCTTGGAGACGCTGGAGCCCTTGGCGGAGAAGTTGATGACGTCGGCGGAGAGGCGCTTCTCGGCGGCTTCGAAGGAGATACGCGTGCGCGTGGAGTCCTCGAAGAAGAGGTTGACGATGGTGCGGCCGCGCAGGGTCGGCAGTTTCTTGATCGGCCGGTCGGCGACCCGGGCCATCTCCTCGGCGGTGTCGAGGATCAGGACGGCGTCGTCGCGGGTGAGGTCGGCGGCCGAGATGAGATGACGCTGCATCTGTCAGGCTCCGTAAGGCAGTTCATTCGGGAGAATCAGGGCGATCCGCTGCGTACGCGGGCACGCCGGAGCGGCCGGGCGCACGCCGGAGCGCTACTGGTCGGTGTGCTTCACGCCGAGCAGCACGGTGTCGCGACCGTCCTCCTCGGCGAGCTGGACCTTGACCGTCTCCCGCAGCGACGTGGGGAGGTTCTTGCCGACGTAGTCGGCGCGGATGGGCAGTTCGCGGTGGCCGCGGTCGACCAGGACCGCGAGCTGGACCGCACGGGGGCGCCCGATGTCGTTCAGGGCGTCGAGGGCGGCGCGGATGGTGCGGCCGGAGAACAGCACGTCGTCGACGAGGACGACCAGCTTGCCGTCGATGCCGTCACCGGGAATCTCGGTGCGGGCCAGCGCACGCGGCGGGTGCATGCGCAGGTCGTCGCGGTACATGGTGATGTCGAGCGAGCCGACCGGGACCTTGCGGTCGGTGATCTGCTCCAGCTTGGCGGCGAGCCGCTGGGCGAGGAAGACACCCCGGGTGGGGATGCCGAGGAGCACCACGTCGTCGGCGCCCTTGGCGCGTTCGACGATCTCGTGCGCGATGCGGGTCAGTACCCGCGCGATGTCGGGGGCCTCGAGAACGGGCCGCGCATCGGACGCATGCGGAGTGGCGTGCGAGTCCTGCTTGTCCATACGAAAAGGACCTCCTTCTCCGCCTCACGGGACGGACCTTAAAGGACGCCTGATTTGCGCCATCCACTGTAGCAGGTCCTGGAGAGGGCCCCGGTCACCCCCCTGGCCCAATCGGCTGTCGCTACCACGGAAGAGTCGGGGTGGACCATTCGGCTTGACGCAGAAGAATCACGCTGCGTAACCTCACAGTGAGTTACCAGCCGCGCGGCGGGAAGCCAGTCCGGCCGCGTCGACACAGTGTCCGGGGAGCTATATGTCCAGCGAATACGCCAAACAGCTCGGGGCCAAGCTCCGGGCCATCCGCACCCAGCAGGGCCTTTCCCTCCACGGTGTCGAGGAGAAGTCCCAGGGTCGCTGGAAGGCCGTGGTGGTCGGGTCCTACGAGCGTGGCGACCGTGCGGTGACCGTCCAGCGGCTCGCCGAGCTGGCCGATTTCTATGGCGTTCCGGTGCAGGAGCTGCTGCCGGGCACCACGCCGGGCGGCGCCGCCGAGCCGCCGCCGAAGCTGGTCCTGGACCTGGAGCGGCTGGCCACCGTGCCGGCCGAGAAGGCGGGGCCCCTGCAGCGGTACGCAGCGACGATCCAGTCCCAGCGCGGCGACTACAACGGCAAGGTGCTCTCCATCCGCCAGGACGACCTGCGCACCCTCGCCGTCATCTACGACCAGTCCCCCTCGGTCCTCACCGAGCAGCTGATCAGCTGGGGTGTCCTGGACGCGGACGCCCGCCGCGCGGTGGCCGCGCACGAGGAGAGCTGAGCCGCTCGACGTCCGAGCAGAAACGTGCCGCCGGGGTGGCCGGAACCGTGCGGTTCCGGCCACCCCGGCGGCGTTCTCACGGTCGAGGGAAGAACGCCGGAGGGCCCGCAGCACGAGCATGCTGCGGGCCCTCCGGCGAGGTCGTACCGGGCTCTTACGTCTGGTCCCGGCGCAGGGACGGCTTGAGTTCCTTCAAGCGGCCCAGCAAGCCGTTGACGAACGACGGCGACTCGTCGGTGGAGAACTCCTTCGCCAGCTGCACCATCTCGTCCAGCACGACGGCGTCCGGGGTCTCGTCCACCCAGATCAGCTCGTACGCGCCGAGCCGCAGGATGTTGCGGTCCACGACCGGCATCCGGTCCAGCGTCCAGCCGACCGCGTACTGGGCGATCAGCTCGTCGATGCGCTTCGCGTGCTCGGCGTAGCCCTCGACGAGCTGCATCGTGTACTCGCTGACCGGTGGCTGCCGGGCGTCGGACCGGGACAGCCGGATCCAGTCCGCGAGGACCGTCAGGACGTCGGCGCCGCGCTGGTCGCCCTCGAAGAGGATCTGGAAGGCGCGCTTGCGGGCCGTGTTGCGGGCAGCCACGGTTAGCTGTTCACCCGGCCGAGGTAGTCGCTGGTGCGGGTGTCGACCTTGATCTTCTCGCCGGTGGTGATGAAGAGCGGGACCTGGATCTGGTGACCCGTCTCCAGGGTGGCGGGCTTGGTGCCACCGGTGGAGCGGTCGCCCTGGACTCCCGGCTCGGTCTCGGCGATGGTCAGCTCGACCGCGGCGGGCAGCTCGACGAAGAGCACCTCGCCCTCGTGCTGCGCGACGGTGGCCGTGAAGCCCTCGATCAGGAAGTTCGCGGCGTCGCCGACGGCCTTCCTGTCGATGTGCAGCTGGTCGTAGGTCTCCATGTCCATGAAGACGAAGTACTCGCCGTCCATGTACGAGAACTGCATGTCGCGCTTGTCGACAGTGGCCGTCTCGACCTTGACACCGGCGTTGAAGGTCTTGTCGACCACCTTGCCGGACAGCACGTTCTTGAGCTTGGTGCGCACGAAGGCCGGGCCCTTGCCGGGCTTGACGTGCTGGAACTCGACGACGGACCAGAGCTGGCCGCCTTCGAGCTTGAGCACCATGCCGTTCTTGAGGTCGTTCGTGGAAGCCACGGTTGCGGAATCTCCTGGACTGACGTACGACCCCGGGTCACGCGCTACAGCGCGAGCAGCTCCTTGGTCGTGATGGTGAGTAGCTCGGGTCCGCCGTCCGCCTCGGGGCGTACGACGAGCGTGTCATCGATCCGGACACCGCCCCGGCCCGGGAGGTGGACCCCCGGTTCGACGGTGACCGGCACGCAAGCGTCCAGTTTACCCATGGCCGCGGGGGCCAACTGCGGGTCCTCGTCGATTTCGAGTCCGACCCCGTGTCCGGTCAGCGGCGGCAGGGCCTCCGCATAGCCGGCGGAGTCCAGCACCTGGCGTGCCGCACGGTCCACGTCGCGGTAGGCGGCGCCGGGCGCCAGGCACTCGCGTCCGGCGCGCTGGGCGGAGAAGACGAGGTCGTACAACTCGACCTGCCAGTCCGCGGGCGAGGTGCCGATCACGAAGGTACGGCCGATCTCGCAGCGGTAGCCGCGGTAGGTCGCACCCAGGCAGACGGAGAGGAAGTCGCCCTCCTCCACCCGCCGGTCGGTGGGGCGGTGCCCGCGGCGGCCGGAGTTGGGCCCGGTGGCGACGGAGGTGGGGAAGGCCGGGCCGTCGGCGCCGTGGTCGACCAGGCGGCGCTCCAGCTCCAGCGCGAGGTGCCGTTCGGTACGGCCGACCAGGATCGACTCCAGCAGCTCGCCGAGGGCCTGGTCGGCGATCTCGGCACCGATGCGCAGGCAGGAGATCTCCTCCTCGTCCTTGACCACCCTGAGCTGCTCCACGGCTCCGCCGAGGTCGGTGAGGCGGAGCGCCGGGGCCGCCGAGGCGAGGGCTCTGTGGCGGGCCACGGTCAGGTGGTGTTCCTCCACGGCGAGGGAGTCGGCGTCCTGGCTCGCGGCATGGCCGGCCGCCTCGATGGCGGGGTCGCCGTCGTTCGCCGGGAGGACGTGCAGGCGCAGATGCTCGTCGGGCCGGCCTTCGTACGGCCGGTCCTCGGGCGGCCCGGTGCACACCAGCAGGTCATCACGCTTGCCCACCAGCAGGACGGCGCCCTGCGGGGCCGCGCCCGCGAGGTAGCGCACGTTGGCGGGGCGGGTGACGAGTGCTGCCGCGGTGCCGGCCGCGGTGAAGTGGTCTCTCAGCCGGGATCGGCGGGTCGCGTACACCTCTGACATGAGACGAGCGTAGGAGTTTTGTGGCGATTATGCCGATTTGTGGGGGCCGAGTGAGGTTGCGGGGCAGGTGGGGGGTGGTCTCCGTGGACACGCCGGGCGTGGCGCGTGGGGCCCGGCGCCCACGCGCCGGAGCCGCACCGAGGTCCCGCACCCCTCGCGGCGGTGCGGCTCTCCCCGCCTACCAGCTCGGTGGGCTCGCTATCGCCCTGGCCAGGACCTCGTCCAGGACTCTCGCCGTGCCCGGGATGTCGAGCTGGGAGTTGTCGATGATCGGCAGGCCGGAGCCGTACCAGCCGGCCATGCGGCCGTGGATGCGGGCGACCTCCTCGTCGGTGAGACGGCGGTTGCCGGTGCGTTCGGCGTTGCGCTCCAGGACGATGTCCAGGCCGGGGAGGAGCACGACGGGCAGCAGGCCGGGGCCCACATGGCGTTTCCATCCGCCGAGGCCGACGACCGGGCGGTCGGGGAAGACGGCGTCGTCCAGGATGCAGGAGATCCCGTTGGCGAGGAAGTTGCGCGCCGCGAAGCCACAGGTGCGGCGGGCCAGGCGGTACTGGGCCTCGGAGTTGTCGTTCCAGCCGGACTGGGGGTCGGCGAAGCCGGAGCGGACCCATTCCCGGACGTCGTCCAGGCTGATGTGGGCGGTGGGCACGCGGCGGTGGTCGGCCCAGTACTTGGCGACGCTGGTCTTGCCCGCGCCGGCCGGGCCTATCAGCAGCACGGCCAGGGTGGTGGTCGTCGCATCGGGGGCCGCGGCGGGAGCCGGGGGCGCCGCGGGCACCCCGACCGGGACGCCGGGCGGCAGCGGGACGTGACCGGTGGCGTCGGGGGCCGGGGGAGCGGCGGGTTGCGTGGGCGGGGGCGGCGGCGACTGCGGAGGTGTGGGCGGGACGGCGCCGGCCGGAGTCGGAAATCCCGGCGGCGGGGGCACGGGGGCGGGTCCCTGGGGGACTGGCGGGTGCGGTCCCGGGTGGTGTGCGGCCGGGGCCCAGCGGGCGTGCGGCCCCTGCCCCGGCTGGTGGGGCGGCGGCAGCGGAGACCCCACTGCGTGCTGCATCCGTGGCCACTCCGTCTCGTCGTCTTTCGGCTCGTTCGTGCTGGCAGCGGGGTCGCCCCCGCTGCCAGCACGAACGGTACCGTCCCCTGCCGTCCTTTGGTGAAACGGCCGGGGGCGGCCCGAAGTGCCCGTTCCGCCAAGGAAATCGGCGCCGGAAATGGGACGGACGCGGCAGCCGAGGACCTACTGGCCCACTTCTCCGTACGCGGCGAGCAGCACGGCCGGGTCCGGCCCCTCCAGCACCGTCGGCTTGGCCAGGCCGTCGAGGACGATGAAGCGCAGCAGGTCGCCGCGGGACTTCTTGTCGATCTTCATCGCCTCCAGCAACTTGGGCCACTGGTCGTAGCGGTAGTGCAGCGGCAGGCCGACCGCCTCCAGGACGGTGCGGTGGCGGTCCGCCGTGGCGTCGTCCAACCGGCCCGCCAGACGACCGAGTTCGGCGGCGAAGTGCATGCCGACCGCGACGGCCGCGCCGTGCCGCCACTTGTAACGCTCGTTCTTCTCGATGGCGTGCCCGAGCGTGTGGCCGTAGTTGAGGATCTCGCGCAGGCCCGACTCCTTCAGGTCCGAGGAGACGACCTCGGCCTTCACCCGGATGGAGCGCTCGATCAGTTCGGCCGTGTGCGGGCCCGCAGGGGTCCGTGCGGCCTCGGGGTCGGACTCGATCAGGTCGAGGATCACCGGGTCGGCGATGAAACCGGCCTTGATGACCTCGGCGAGCCCGGAGACGTAGTCGTTGACCGGGAGGGAGTCCAGCGCGGCGAGGTCGCACAGGACGCCGGCCGGCGGGTGGAAGGCGCCGACGAGGTTCTTCCCCTCGACAGTGTTGATCCCGGTCTTGCCGCCGACCGCCGCGTCCACCATGGCGAGCACGGTGGTGGGAACGGCGATCCAGCGCACCCCGCGCAGCCAGGTCGCCGCGACGAACCCGGCGAGGTCCGTCGTCGCGCCGCCGCCCACGCCGACGACGACGTCGGAGCGGGTGAAACCCGACTGGCCGAGCGCCTTCCAGCAGTAGGCGGCGACCTCGACGGTCTTGGCCTCCTCTGCGTTCGGCACCTGGATGGCGATCGCCTCGAAGCCCTGCTCGGCCAGGTCCGCCCGGAGCGCGTCACCGGTCTCGGCCAGCGCCTCCGGGTGGATCACCGCGACCCGCTTGGCCTTCTGGCCGATCAACCCGGCCAGCTCGCCGAGGAGTTGGCGTCCGACCAGCACCTCGTAGGGGTCGGTGCCCGCCGTGCCGGCAACCTGGATGCGGGTGACTGCCTCGCTCATGCTTCCTTCAACTCCAGTGCGTCCAGCGCTGCTTGGGTGACCTCTTCGGGGGTGCGGCCGTCCGTCGGTACGACGGCGGTGGCGACCTCCTCGTACAGGTGTCGCCGGGCCTCCATCAGCTCGCGCCACTGCTTGCGCGGATTGACCGCGAGCAACGGCCGGGCAACGTTGAGGCCGGTGCGCCGGACGGCCTCCTCCACGTCCATGGAGAGGTAGACCACCCGGTGCCCGGCGAGCAGGGCGCGTGTGTCGTCGTCGAGGATCGCGCCGCCGCCGAGGGCGAGGACCCCCTCGTGCTCGGCCAGCGCGGTGTGCACGGCCCGCTTCTCGATGGCGCGGAAGACGGGCTCGCCCTCGTCGACGAAGATCTCGGCGATCGTGCGGCCCTCGGCGGTGACGATGTCCTCGTCGGTGTCCCGGTAGCCGAGCCCGAGGCGCTCGGCGAGCAGCCGGCCGACGGTGGACTTGCCCACGCCCATCGGACCGACCAGTACGACGGCGGGCACAGCGCTCACCGGATCCGCAGGTTGTCGAGGTACGACCGCACGTTGCGGCGGGTCTCGGCCACGGAGTCGCCGCCGAACTTCTCGGCGACCGCGTCCGCGAGCACCAGCGCGACCATCGCCTCGGCCACGATGCCGGCGGCCGGCACGGCGGAGACGTCGGAGCGCTGGTGGTGGGCCTGGGCCTCCTCGCCGGTGGTGACGTCCACGGTCCGCAGGGCGCGCGGCACGGTCGCGATCGGCTTCATGGCGGCTCGCACCCGCAGCAGCTCGCCGGTGCTCAGACCGCCCTCGGTGCCGCCGGCACGGCCGGAGACGCGCCTGATGCCCTCGGGGGTGTTCACGATCTCGTCGTGCGCCTTGGAGCCCGGCACCCGGGCCAGCTCGAAGCCGTCGCCGATCTCGACGCCCTTGATCGCCTGGATGCCCATGAGGGCACCGGCGAGCCGGGCGTCCAGCTTGCGGTCCCAGTGCACGTGCGAGCCGAGGCCGACCGGAACGCCGTACGCCAGCACCTCGACCACGCCGCCGAGGGTGTCGCCGTCCTTGTGGGCCTGGTCGACCTCCGCGACCATCGCCTTCGAGGCGTCCGCGTCCAGGCAGCGCAGCGGGTCGGCGTCCAGCTTCTCGACGTCGGCCGGGGTGGGGTACAGGCCCCGCGGAGCCTTCACCGAGCACAGTTCGACGACGTGCGAGACGATCTCGATGCCCGTGGTCTCCTTCAGGTAGGAGCGGGCGACGGCGCCGAGGGCCACGCGGGCCGCGGTCTCGCGGGCGGAGGCCCGCTCGAGGACGGGGCGGGCCTCGTCGAAGCCGTACTTCTGCATGCCGGCGAGGTCGGCGTGGCCGGGACGCGGGCGGGTCAGGGGCGCGTTGCGGGCGAGCCCCGCGAGGATCTCCGGGTCCACCGGGTCGGCCGCCATGACCTGCTCCCACTTGGGCCACTCGGTGTTGCCGACCATGATCGCGACCGGGGAGCCCAGGGTGAGACCGTGCCGGACGCCGCCCAGGAAGGTGACCTCGTCCCGTTCGAACTTCATCCGCGCACCGCGGCCGTAGCCGAGCCGCCGCCGCGCCAGGTGGTCCGCCACCATCTCCGTGGTGATCGGCACGCCGGCGGGCAGCCCCTCCAGCGTCGCGACAAGTGCCGGACCGTGGGACTCCCCCGCGGTCAGCCAACGCAGCCTGCTCAACGGTGCTCCTCAGTGTTCGCGCCCGGTACTGCCCGGCGTACGCGCGTCCTCGCGTACGGCGACGGCGCGACCGGGTGCGCGACCCCGGCCCGCCACCTTCCGATCCTCCCACGCCCGGGGCCGGAAACCGGCCACAGGTCCACAAGGCGGACGCGGGGGCGGCGATCAGCGTGCGGCGAGCGCCTTCTCCCCGGCGCGGCGCATGGCTTCCAGGGGTGCCGGACAGCGGCCGGTCATCCGCTCGACCTGCAGCACGGCCTGGTGAACCAGCAGGTCCAGACCGCTGACCACGGCCCCGCCGAACATGGACCAGCGGGCCGCCAGCTCGGTGGGCCAGGGCTCGTAGAGCACGTCGAAGAGGGTGGTGGGGCGCTCGGGTACGGCGGCGGCGAGGGCGTCGGTCGTACCGGCGGGCGTGGTGGCGATCACCAGCGGGGCGCGCAGCGCCTGCCCGGCGTCCGCCCAGTCCGCCGTACGGACGTCGACGTCGAGCCGTTCGCCCCACCGGCGCATCTCGGCGGCGCGGGCCTCGCTGCGGACGTAGGCGACGACCTCGCCGGTGCAGATCCGGGAGAGGGCGGCGAGCGCGGAGGAGGCGGTGGCGCCTGCGCCGAGGATCGCGGCGGAGTCGACCTGCTCGATGCCGTGCTCGCGCAGCGCGGCCACCATGCCGGGGATGTCGGTGTTGTCGCCGAGGCGGCGGCCGTCCCCGGTGAGGACCACGGTGTTGACCGCATCGACGGAGGCGGCCGTCTCGCTGACCTCGTCCAGCAGCGGGATCACCGCCCGCTTCAGCGGCATGGTCAGCGACAGGCCCGCCCACTCGGGGCCCAGCTTCTCCAGGAAACCGGGCAGCCCGGCCTCGTCCACCTCGAAGCGGTCGTACGACCAGCCGGTGAGCCCCAGTTCGTCGTACGCGGCCCGGTGCAGCACCGGGGAGAGGGAGTGAGCGATGGGCTTGCCCAGGACGGCGGCCCGGCGGGCGTCAGTTGCCCGAGCTGGCATCGAACTTTTCCTTGAGTTGCTTGAATTCGGCGTAGGTCTTGGCGAATTCGGTGTTCTTCACTCCGTCGGTCGCCACGAAATAGATCCAGCCGTCGTGCGTCGGATTCAGTGCCGCCTGCAGTGCGTCATCGCCGGGGTTGCCGATCGGACCGGGCGGAAGTCCCTTGTGGGTGTACGTGTTGTACGGGCTCTGGTCGCTCTGGATCGCCTTCTCGGAGATGTGGATGTCGCTGGTGCCCTTGGCGTAGTTGTAGGTCGAGTCGAACTGCAGGTACTGGTTCGTCTCGGTGTTGGTGGGTTTGAGGCGGTTGTAGACCACCTCGGCCATCTTGCGGAAGTCGTCGTTCGTCTTCCCCTCGGCCTGCACCAGGCTGGCGACGGTGACCAGCTGGAACGCGTTGTCCAGGCCCAGGGCCCGGGCCTTGGAGGTGAGGCCGTCGGCGTCGTACTTGGACGTGGCCTCCCCGACCATCTGCTTGAGGATGTTGTCCGGCTTCATGCCCTTGGCCGCCGCGTAGGTGCCTGGGAAGAGGAAGCCCTCCAGCGGGTCCATTATGGCGCCGGCGTACCGGGTGTTCTGCGCCCAGGACGGCAGGCCGAGACTCTTGTATTCCTTTTCGGCGAGCTTCTTCGTGGTGCCGTCGGCGAGTCCGAGTTTCTGGTCGATCGCCTCGTAGACGCGCGCGTTGCGCTCGCCCGGTGTCACGAGGACGAAGCTGTGGCTCTTCGGGTCCAGCATCAGTCGCACCGCGCTGGCGGCGGACATCTCCTTGTTCAGGACATAGGCGCCGGCCTGGATCGCGCCGGCACCTGGAGCCTCGCTCTGCGCGTGCACGAAGGCCTCGGCGCTCTTGACGACCCCGGCGTCCTTCAGCCGGCGGCCGATGTCCCAGCCTCCCGCGCCCTTCGGGATCTCGACCGTCACCTTCTGGGCGATGCCGTCGCCCTGGTAGTCGGGAGCCGGGGCGAAACGGTTCTGGTAGAACCTGTAGCCGAAATAGCCGACGGTGCCGACGCCTCCGCCGAGGACCAGGACGACGACCAGACAGGCACAGCCGTTGCGGCGTTTCCGACCCTTCTTGCCTGGTTTGTCCCCCTTGCCGCGCCGCTCGCGGCGGCTCTGGAGCTCGTGTTCCTCGTCGTCCTCGTCGTCGTCGCCTCCCGCGAAGAAGGCGTGGTCCTCCTCCTCGGGCGCGGCCTCTGGCTCCGGTCCCGGCTCCGGCGCCCTGCGGCCGGGCGGCTGCGGCGGCGGGTAGGAGTCCTCGGCGCCGTAGTAGTCGGCCTGGTGGCCGTCGTGGCCCATGCGCCGCCGGCCGTACGGGTCGCCGGGGTCGGCGCCGTACGGCATCTGGCCATGGCCGCCGGACGCGTCCCAGCCGCCCTGCTGCGGGTACGGCTGCTGGGCCTGACCGGGATACTGCTGATAGCCCTGTCCGTCGAAGTACGGGTACTGCTCGTGCCCGTAGCCGGGCTGGGGCTGCTGGTTCCAGTCGCCGTACTGCGGGTGCTGCGGCTGCTGCGGGTAGTGCTGCTGCGGCTGGCCGCCGTAGGCAGGCTGATGGCCACTGTGGGCCTCCTGCCCTTCCCATCCGCCGTCCCCGTACAACGGGTCCTGCGGATGCCAGGGTTGGGGGCCTGGGCCCCGGCCATACTCTGTCATCGATCCCCTAGAGCCGCGAGGCCGACCGGTCACGTGGCCGGCCGGCCCGCTTCCGTTCCGCCTCTTGCTGTGTGCCCGCTGTTCGAACACCGGCACATCGCGCGGAACGTTACCGTATCGCGATCAGGTGACCACTTCGACGCCCTCGCCGGGTGCTTTACCTGACACGCGTTCGGATTCGAGGGCTTGCTGGAGGATGACGACCGCCGCTGCCTGGTCGATGACCGAGCGGCCCTTCTTCGATTTCACGCCCGAGGCACGCAGTCCCTGACTGGCGGTGACCGTCGTCATCCGCTCGTCGACCAGGCGCACCGGCACCGGCTCGACGCCCTTGGCCAGTTCCTGGGCGAAGGCGCGGACCTTGACGGCGGCCGGACCCTCGCCGCCCTTGAGGGAGCGAGGAAGTCCGACGACGACCTCGATCGGCTCGTACTCCTCCACCAGCTGCCGCAGGCGGCGGTGGGCGGCGGGGATGTCCCGGCCCGGAACCGTCTCCACCGGGGTGGCGAGGATCCCGTCGGGGTCGCACGAGGCGACCCCGATCCGGGCGTCCCCGACGTCGATCGCGAGCCGACGCCCTCTGCGCATGTCCGACCGTTTCCTTACGTGCCCGTTTACTTGGCGGTGTCGGCGACCAGGCGCTCGACGGCATCCACGGCCTCGCCGACGGCGGCCGGGTTCTGACCGCCGCCCTGGGCCACGTCCGGCTTGCCGCCACCGCCGCCGCCGAGGGTCTTGGCGGCGGCGCGGACCAGGTCACCGGCCTTGAGACCGCGCTCGCGGGCGGCCTCGTTGGTGGCGATGACGGTCAGCGGCTTGCCGTTGTTGACCGTGAAGAGAGCGACCACGGCGGCGCGTCCGCCCTGGATCCGGCCGCGCACGTCGAGGACCAGCTTGCGCAGGTCGTCCGGCGTGGTCCCGTCCGGCACCTGGCCGGTGACGACGGCCACACCGCGCACGTCCTTGGCGGACTCGGCGAGACCGGCGGCGGCCTGGAGCACCTTCTCGGCACGGAACTTCTCGATCTCCTTCTCGGCGTCCTTCAGCTTGCCGAGCATCGAGGAGACCTTCTCCGGCAGCTCCTCCGGGCGGCCCTTGAGCAGCTCGGTCAGCTGGTTGACCACCGTGTGCTCGCGGGCGAGGAAACTGTAGGCGTCCACACCGACCAGGGCCTCGATACGGCGCACACCCGAGCCGATGGAGGACTCGCCGAGCAGCTTCACGAGGCCCAGCTGTGCGGTGTTGTGCACATGGGTGCCACCGCACAGCTCCTTGGAGAAGTCGCCGATGGTGACCACGCGGACCCGCTCGCCGTACTTCTCGCCGAACTCGGCGATGGCGCCCTGCTTCTTGGCGTCGTCGATGCCCATGATCTCGGCATGCACGTCGAGGTCGCGGGCCAGCACCTCGTTGATCTTCTGCTCGACATCGGTCATCACGGCCGTCGGAACGGCGGACGGGGAGCCGAAGTCGAAACGGAAGCGCCCGGGCTGGTTCTCGGAACCGGCCTGGGCGGCCGTCGGTCCGAGAGCGTCACGCAGAGCCTGGTGGGTCAGGTGGGTGGCCGAGTGGGCGCGGGCGATGGCCTTGCGGCGGCGGGTGTCGATGGAGGCGTGGGCCTTGGCGCCGACGGTCACCTCACCGACCTGGACGACGCCCTTGTGGACGTACACGCCCGGGACCGGCTTCTGACAGTCCCGGACCTCGATCACGGCACCGGAGTCCACCTTGATCCGGCCGGTGTCGCCGATCTGGCCACCGCCCTCGGCGTAGAACGGCGTGCGGTCGAGGACGACCTCGACCTCGTCGCCCTCGGTGGCGGCCGGCGAGGAGACGCCGTCGACCAGCAGGCCGACGATGGTGGACTCGCCCTCGGTGTCGGTGTAGCCGATGAAGTCTGTCGCGCCGGCGCTGTCGGCGATCTCCCGGTAGGCACCCATGTCGGCGTGGCCGGTCTTCTTGGCCTGGGCGTCGGCCTTGGCACGCTCCCGCTGCTCCTTCATCAGGCGGCGGAAGCCCTCCTCGTCCACGGACAGGCCCTGCTCGGCGGCCATCTCGAGGGTGAGGTCGATCGGGAAGCCCCAGGTGTCGTGGAGCAGGAAGGCCTTGTCGCCCGACAGCACCGTGCCACCCGACTGCTTGGTCTCGGTGACGGCGGTGTCGAGGATGTTGGTGCCGGCCTTCAGCGTCTTGAGGAAGGCGTTCTCCTCGGCGAGGGCGACCTTCTCGATGCGCTCGCGGTCGGTGATCAGCTCGGGGTACTGCCGGCCCATCATGCCGATCACGGTGTCGATGAGGTCCTTGACGACCGGGCCGGTGGCACCGAGCAGGCGCATGTTGCGGATGGCGCGGCGCATGATGCGGCGCAGGACGTAGCCGCGGCCCTCGTTGCCGGGGGTGACGCCGTCGCCGATCAGCATGCTGGCGGTGCGCATGTGGTCGGTGACCACGCGCAGCGACACGTCCGAGGCGTGGGCGTCGCCGTAGCGGACGCCGGTCAGCTCGGTGGCCTTGTCGATGACGGCCATGGAGGTGTCGATCTCGTACATGTTCTGCACGCCCTGCAGAATCATGGCGAGCCGCTCCAGGCCGAGACCGGTGTCGATGTTCTTGCTCGGCAGGTCCCCGAGGATCTCGAAGTTGTCCTTGCCGGTGCCCTCGCCGCGCTCGTACTGCATGAAGACGAGGTTCCAGATCTCCACGTACCGCTCGTCGTTGACGGCGGGGCCGCCCTCGACGCCGAACTCGGGGCCGCGGTCGTAGTTGATCTCGGAGCAGGGGCCGCACGGGCCGGGCACGCCCATGGACCAGAAGTTGTCCTTCATCCCCAGGCGCTGGATGCGCTCCATGGGCACGCCGACGACCTCGTGCCAGATGCGCTCGGCCTCGTCGTCGTCCTTGTAGACGGTGATCCACAGCCGGTCGGGCTCCAGGCCGTAACCGCCCTTGTCCTGGGGGGTGGTGAGCAGCTCCCAGGCGAGCTTGATGGCGCCCTCCTTGAAGTAGTCGCCGAAGGAGAAGTTGCCGCACATCTGGAAGAACGTGCCGTGCCGCGTGGTCTTGCCGACCTCTTCGATGTCGGGTGTACGCACGCACTTCTGCACGCTGGTGGCGCGCGGGAACGGCGGCTTGACCTCACCGAGGAAGTAGGGCTTGAAGGGCACCATGCCGGCGGGGACGAGGAGCAGAGTCGGGTCGTCCGCGATGAGCGACGCCGAAGGGACGACGGTGTGCCCGCGCTCCTCGAAGAAGCTCAGCCAGCGGCGGCGAATCTCGGCCGACTCCATCAGTGGTCCTCATTCCGGTTGTACGAGTGCATCGGGGCTTCGATGTACTTCGGTGTGCTGCGGTTGTCGCTGTCGTTCTCGATGGCGGTGCAGTGACGGGGCGAGGGCAGCTCGGGGTTCGCGTGGATCCCCAGGGCCTCCTCCAGCTCGGCCTCCCGCTGGACCATGTTGTCGCGGACCTCGAGCGCGAAGCCCACCGCGCGGTCCTTGAGTCGCTGACCGGTCTCCAGTGCCCTGTTCGCCGCGGTCGCGGCGAGGCTCTCCGGAGTCAGCTGCCTGAGCTTGCGGTTGACCTTGGTGGTGGCCCACACACCGGCGGCGACACCGGTGCCGAACCAGAACGTACGGCGGAACATCGCTCGGTCTCAGTCCTTACTTCCGCTTGCGTCGCGCGGCAGGGACCGTGCGGCCCACGATCACCGTACGCCGGGGTGCCTTCGCGGGCACGTCCTCCTTGCGTCCGCCGAGCGCCCGGCGGACGCCGTAGCCGAAGGCCGCGACCTTGACCAGCGGCCCGCCGAAGGTGGAGGCGACCGTGGTCGACAGCGCGGAGGCGTTCGACGTGACCTCCTGGACGTCCGAGGCGATCGCGTCGACGCGGTCGATCTGGGTCTGCGCGGAACGCACCGCGCGGGAGGCGTCGGCGAGCAGCGGGACGGCCTGGTCGGTCACGTCCGCCACCAGCTTGGTGGTCGCCTTGAGCGTCTGGGCCAGCCTCGCGAGAGCCACCGCGAGGAAGGAGACCAGGATCGCCCAGAAGACGGCCACCAGGATCCCGGCCACCTCTCCACCGGACACTGTGCGCACCCGCTCCCTGAAACGTGCCTCACCATCGAAAAAAGTCGAGTCCGAGCCTATCGCGCCGGGGCCCGGGCTCCGTACCCGATTACCGGGCGGCGGGGACGGAGCCGCGGGAAGCGATTGTACGCAGCGCACACGGCTCAGCACGCTCCGCGTCCCATGCGAGGTCCTCGGCGCCCGGATCCCTTTCCCGACGCCGATCCTCCCTGAACTGACCGCCTTCGTCGGGCGGTCGGGCGCTCGTGCGCCGACTCTGGGGAGCGCCCGGTACGAGGAGTGCGTGCGCGAGGGGCCCCGCGCTCGAGGGCGCGCAGGCCGGGGCCCGTGCGCTGGGAGCGGGCTACGGCCGTCGCGGGCGCTGTCGGTCCGGCGCGGGGGCCGGCGGACAGAGCGCCCCGAAGGGAGGCACGGCGTACCGCGCGCCGGGCACCGGCCCGCACCCCGATACGGCCCGCACCATGCGAACGACCTGCTCGCCCATGGCGTGGGCGGCGCGCCACGCCGAGGGGCCGCCCATGCGAAACCCGCCGCCTCCCTTGCCCGAAGGGCGGGGAGACGGCGGGCTGAGGTACGACGCGGCCGCTGGGGTCAGCGGGCGTAGTACTCGACGACGAGCTGCTCGTCGCAGATCACCGGGATCTCCTTGCGGTTCGGCTCGCGGTCCAGGCGGAACGCCAGGGCCTTGAGGTTCACCTGCAGGTAGCGCGGGGTCTCACCCTCGGGGGCGAAGCCGCCCTCACGGGCGATCTGGAAGAGCGTCTTGTCCTTGGAGCGGTCGCGGACCTGCACGACGTCGTCCGGGCGGACACGGAAGGACGGCTTGTCGACCTTCTGGCCGTTGACCTGGATGTGGCCGTGGACGACCATCTGACGGGCCTGGTAGATGGTGCGGGCGATGCCCGAACGCAGGACCAGGGCGTCGAGACGGCGCTCGAGCTCCACGATCAGGGCCTCACCGGTCTTGCCCTGGACCTTGGACGCGCGCTCGTAGGCGCGGACCAGCTGGCGCTCGGAGAGGTCGTACTGCGCGCGCAGACGCTGCTTCTCCAGCAGACGGACCTTGTAGTCCGAGTTCTGCTTGCGGCCGCGGCCGTGCTCACCCGGCGGGTAGGGGCGGGCCTCGAAGTACTTGACGGCCTTCGGGGTCAGCGCGATGCCGAGGGCACGCGACTTCTTGACCTTCGGGCGGGACTGGTTCGCCACTGTCTCAATCTCTTTCGTAGTTGCCGGCTCGTCAGTGTTGAGGGAGGTCGCATCCGCAGCCGGGGAATCCCGCCGGGTCCGCTCGGACCTGTCGGGCAGCCGCTCCCCTGGTCTGGGCACATACGTGCAGCACGCGAGTGGCCCACCGACCGTCCCGGGAATCCGAGTGGTGGTGGGCTGCCCGCGACACCGTTCGACGGTGCGCGACGCTCCTGGAACCGCACGTCCTCGCGGCCGCGGGTTCCGGCTGGGTGTCCCGCTCTGACTGCACGGGACTCAGCACTTCGGGCAAGTCTACAGGGCGCTCAGGACCGTCTGCGACCGAGGCGTGTACGGGTCCACTCCACCGCGTCCGCGTACCGCGCCTCGGCGCCGTGCCGGCCCGGGGCGTAGTACTCGCGGTTCTTCAGGGCGTCCGGGGCGTACTGCTGCTCGGCGATGCCCTCGGGCAGGTCGTGCGGGTAGACGTACCCCTGCGCGTGGCCGAGTTTCGCGGCGCCCTTGTAGTGCCCGTCGCGCAGGTGCGGCGGGACCGGGCCGGCGAGGCCCTTGCGGACGTCCTCCATGGCGGCGCCGATCGCGGTCGTCGCCGAGTTGGACTTGGGGGCGAGCGCGAGGGCGATGGTGGCGTGGCTGAGGGTGAGGGCCGCCTCGGGGAAGCCGATCATGGCGACGGCCTGGGCCGCGGCGACCGCGAGGGGCAGCGCGTGGGGGTCGGCCAGGCCGATGTCCTCGCTGGCGGAGATCATCAGGCGCCGGGCGATGAAGCGGGGGTCCTCGCCGGCCTCGATCATGCGGGCCAGGTAGTGCAGGGCCGCGTCGACGTCGGAGCCCCGGATGGACTTGATCAGGGCGCTGGCGACGTCGTAGTGCTGGTCGCCGTCACGGTCGTACTTCACCGCCGCCCGGTCGACAGTCTGCTCCAGCGTATCCAGACCGATCTCGCTCTCGCCCTTGTCCAGGGCGGCTCCGGCGGCGGCCTCCAGCGCGGTCAGGGCCCGGCGGGCGTCGCCGCCGGCGATGCGCAGCAGGTGCTCCTCGGTGTCCTCCGGGAGCCCGACGGCGCCCCCCAGGCCACGCTCGTCGGTCAGAGCGCGCCGCAGCAGGCCCCGGATGTCCTCGTCGGTAAGGGGTTCGAGGGTGAGCAGCAACGAGCGGGAGAGCAACGGGGAGATCACCGAGAAGTACGGGTTCTCGGTGGTGGCCGCGATCAGGGTCACCCAGCGGTTCTCCACGGCGGGCAGGAGGGAGTCCTGCTGGGCCTTGCTGAAGCGGTGGATCTCGTCCAGGAAGAGGACGGTCTCCTTGCCGAATCCGCCGGCGGCGCGACGGGCGCCGTCGATGACCGCGCGGACCTCCTTGACGCCTGCGGTGATCGCGGACAGCTCCACGAACCGCTTGTTCGTCGCCCTGGAGACCACGTACGCCAGGGTGGTCTTGCCGGTGCCGGGCGGTCCCCAGAGGATCACCGAGGACGGTCCGGCCGGGCCGCCGGACCCCTCGCCGACCAGCCGGCGGAGCGGGGAGCCGGGCCCCAGCAGATGCTGCTGGCCGACCACCTCGTCGAGCGTGCGCGGACGCATCCGCACCGCCAGGGGACTCGCGGACGGGTCCTTCTCCTGGCGGTCTTCTGCTGCGGCGGTGAACAGGTCGGGTTCCACGCTGAAACCCTAAATCACGGCGCTGACAACGCCGCGCGGCCCGGTCAGGCCCAGAGCTGGCTGCCCCACCGGGTCAGAATCAGCATGGCGATGATGCCGCAGTGCGTGACCGGCACCACCCAGGTGAACTCGCCGAAGAACGACTTCAGCCAGCGCGGGGCCGGCAGGAAGTCGTTCCGGACGTTGAAGGAGGTCACGTACCAGAACATGGTGATCGTGGCGACCCAGGCCAGCGAGCACCACAGGCACAGCGCGTTGATCCGGTACAGGGACTGGAACTGCAGCCAGGTGACGAAGCAGACACCGAAGAGCGTGCCGAAATTGAAGGTCAGCCAGTACCAGCGCGGGAACCGGGCGCGGCCCAGCAGACTCATACCGACGCAGATGACGATGCCGTAGCAGACGAGGCCGAGCCAGGGGTTCGGGAAGCCGAAGACCGCCGCCTGCTTGCTCTCCATGACGCTGCCGCAGGACACGATCGGGTTGACGCTGCACCCCGGCGTGAACGTCTTCCCGGCGAGCTTCGCCTCGAGGATCTTGTTCTTGTCGAGCGTGATGACCCAGGCGGCCAGCAGTCCGGCCGCGCCGGTGATCACGAGCAGCAGGGCGAAGGCGCGGCTGCCGCCCACCGTGCGCGGGCCGTCGGCGGCACGCTCGGGACCCGACTCCGTGGAGACCTCGTTGACTGTCGTCTTGCTCATCACGCCGATTCCGTCACTTGCGAGTGGACCATCTTCGGGCAGGGCTCATTCTGCCGCACGCACGGGTGTGTGCACCGTTCGGACGACATAAGGACGTACGCACCGTGGCCACGGAGCGTTCGGTTCCGGCCGCTGATCGACGGCATGCCGGCACACATGAGCGACTCGTGGCGGGTGTACGGGACGTCACCGCGGCGGGCGGGACGGCTGCCGGCATCCGGCGCGGTGCGGCGTTCGGCCTGCTCACGCCGAAACCGGCAAGACCACCACGGCGGAGTTCGTGTCCGTCCTCGGCGCGCACAGCGCGACGGCCACACGCGCGTGGGGGGTCCGGTGCGGGAATCGTCCGGCAGGGCGAATCGCGGTCCGGGGAGTTGACGGTCGACGAGGCAGCACGAACGACGGCCGGCGGGCGCCGGGTCCCCGGCGCCCGCCCCGACCGCTCGGCTAGCCGAGCCGGGACTCCAGTTCCGCCACGATCTCGTTCACACCGATCGCCGTCTGCTCGCCGGAGTCCATGTCCTTGAGCTGGACGACGCCCTCGGCGAGGTCGCGCTCGCCCGCCACGATCGTGTACCGGGCACCGCTGCGGTTGGCGTTCTTCATGGCGCCCTTCAGGCCCTTGCCGCCGTAACTGAAGTCGGCCGCGATGCCGACCTTCCGCAGCTCGGTGACCTTGGCGAACAGCACGCGGCGGGCCTCCTCGCCGAGCGGGACCGCGTAGACCGACGTGGGGGACGGGAGGTCCAGTTCCACGCCCTCCGCCTCCAGGGCGAGGACCGTGCGGTCGACGCCGAGGGCCCAGCCGACCGACGGCAGCGCGGGGCCCCCGATCATCTCGGACAGGCCGTCGTAGCGGCCGCCGCCGCCCACCGCGGACTGTGAGCCCAGGCCGTCGTGCACGAACTCGAAGGTGGTGCGGGTGTAGTAGTCCAGGCCCCGCACCAGCTTCGGGTCGTCCTCGAAGGACACGCCCGCCGCGGTGATCAGTTCGCGGACCTCCTCGTGGTACGCCTTGCAGGCGTCGCACAGGTAGTCGCGCAGCAGCGGGGCGCCGGTGAGCTGCTTCTGCACCGACTCGCGCTTGTCGTCCAGCACCCGCAGCGGGTTGATGTCGACGCGGCGCCGGGTGTCCTCGTCCAGGTCCAGGCCGCGCAGGAAGTCCTGCAGTGCGGTCCGGTACACCGGGCGGCACTCCTTGTCGCCCAGGCTGTTCAGCAGAATCCGGAACTCGCGCAGGCCCAGCGAGCGGTACGCCTGGTCGGCGAGGATGATCAGCTCGGCGTCCAGGGCCGGGTCCTCGGCGCCGATCGCCTCGGCGCCGACCTGGGAGAAGTGCCGGTAGCGGCCCTTCTGGGGCTTCTCGTAGCGGTAGTAGGAACCCGAATACCACAGCTTCACCGGGAGGTTGCCCGCCTTGTGCAGGTTGGCCTCCAGGGCGGCGCGCAGCACCGAGGCGGTGCCCTCGGGGCGCAGGGCGAGCCTGTCGCCGCCCTTGGTCTCGAAGGCGTACATCTCCTTGGTCACGATGTCCGTGGACTCGCCGACCCCGCGCGCGAACAACTCGACGTTCTCGAAGCCGGGCGTCTCGATGTAGCCGTAGCCGGAGTTGCGCAGCGGGGCGGCGATCGCCTCGCGCACTGCCAGGTACGTGGCCGACACGGGCGGGATCAGGTCATAGGTGCCCTTGGGGGCCTGGAAGGTACTCACGAAAGGCTCTCTCGTCACGTTCCTCGTCGGGGAGCGGTGCTCACGTCCGCGCCCTGGCCGGACGCCACCTGCCGCAGATAGGGGTTGGTGGCGCGCTCCTGGCCGATGGTCGTCTGGGGGCCGTGGCCGGACAGCACCACGGTGGAGTCGTCGAGCGGCAGGCACACGCGGGCCAGCGACTCGAGCATGTCCTCCATGGAGCCGCCCGGCAGATCGGTGCGTCCGATGGAGCCGGCGAACAGCAGATCCCCGGAGAAGAACACCGACGGGACGTCGGCGGTCTCGGGCATCCGGAAGGTCACCGACCCCTTGGTATGGCCCGGCGCGTGCGCGACGGAGAACTCCAGTCCCGCCAGTTCGAGGGTGGTGCCGTTCGCCAGTTCGCGGACGTCGTCCGGCTCCCCCACGGTCAGCTCGCCCATCAGCGGCATGCCGATGGACCGGCCGAGCGCCTTCTCGGGGTCGCTCATCATGTAGCGGTCCTCGGGGTGGATCCAGGCGGGCACGTCGTGCGCGCCGCAGACCGGGACGACCGAGGCCACGTGATCGATGTGCCCGTGGGTGAGGACGACGGCGACGGGCTTGAGCCGATGCTTCTTCAGCGCTTCCCCGACGCCTTCGGCGGCCTGGTGGCCGGGGTCGATGATCACGCACTCCTCACCGGCGGCGGGGGCGACGAGGTAACAGTTCGTCCCCCAGGCCCCGGCGGGGAACCCGGCAATGAGCACGATCGTCCTTCGTTGTGTCGATACGGGTGACCACAAGCTGTGGCCCAGAGCCTACCGGCGCTGCCGTTTCCTCAGCGAACCCATATACGGTACGGGGCTACATACAGCGGTCGGCTCACGAGCACGCACGCGTACCGGTCGGCACACGACACGCATCGACACCCATGAGGAGAGAACCCGGTGGTCAGCCAGGAGCAGCGGCGGCGTCAGCTCGCCCGGGAAAAGTTCTTGCGGCAGCAGCAGCGGCGCACCCAGGCGCGCCGCAACGCCCGCGTGCGCAACTCCGTGATCGCGTCGGTACTGGGCGTCATCGTCATCGGGAGTGTCGTGCTGTACACGACCGATGTGCTCAAGGGCGGTGACGGCAAGAAGACCGACACCGCCGCGGACGTCAAGCCCAGCGCCTCGCCGACTAGCAAGGCCCCGGACCCGTGCGCGAAGCCGGCGGCCGGCTCGGCGAAGAAGCTGAGCTGGAAGAAGGAGCCGGCGATGACGATCGACACGTCGGCGAAGTACACGATGAAGCTGGCCACGACATGCGGTGACATCGACATCGCGCTGAAGACGGCGGCGGCCCCGCACACGGTGAACTCGTTCAACTTCCTCGCGGGCCAGGGCTTCTTCGACCACACCAAGTGCCACCGCCTGACCACCGACGGGATCTTCGTGCTGCAGTGCGGCGACCCTCAGGGCACGGGCATGGGCGGTCCCGGCTACACGCTCCCGGACGAGAACCTGAAGGACAAGAGCCTGAAGGGCAACACCTACCCGGCGGGCACGGTGGCGATGGCCAACACCGGCCAGAAGCACACCGGCGGCAGCCAGTTCTTCCTGGTCTACAAGAACAGCCCGCTGCCGCCCAGCTACACGCCGTTCGGCACGGTGTCCGCGGCCGGCATGAAGGTGCTGCAGAAGATCGCCGCCGCCGGTGCCCAACCAGCCGATCCGACCTCGGGCAACACCGCTCCCAACGCGACCGTGGTGATCAACAAGGCGACGGTGACGAAGTCCTGACGGCGATGACGGCCAACTGCGGAATTTCGGTCGCGCTGGATGCGGACAGGCAACCCGCTGGTCGCCTATGTTGGCCGTGACGAAACTGTGGACGATGCCCCGGGCGCTGAGGCCCCCGCAGGCATCATGTGGAGGAGGCGCTGTGAGCAGCGACCCGTGGGGCCGCGTCGACGAGACGGGGACCGTGTACGTGCGTACGGCCGACGGCGAGAAGGTCGTCGGATCCTGGGCGGCCGGCTCCCCTGAGGAGGCGCTGGCCTACTTCGAGCGCAAGTACGAGGGCCTGGTTGTCGAGATCGGCCTCCTCGAGAAGCGGGTGCGGACCACCGACCTGTCGTCGAAGGACGCCATGGCCGCGATCGACCACCTGCGCGAGCAGGTGGAGGCGCACCACGCGGTCGGCGACCTGGACGCGCTGCGGGGCCGGCTGGACAAGCTGGTGGAGACCGTCGAGGCGCGCCGCGAGGAGCGCAAGGCGCAGCGGGCCAGGCAGTCCGACGAGGCCCGCAAGGCCAAGGAGGACCTGGTCGCCGAGGCCGAGCAGCTGGCGCAGTCCGACCAGTGGCGGGCCGCCGGTGAGCGGCTGCGGGCGTTGGTGGACACCTGGAAGGGGCTGCCACGTCTGGACCGCAAGTCCGACGACGAGCTCTGGCACCGTTTCTCGCACGCCCGGTCGGCTTTCTCCAAGCGGCGCAAGGCGCACTTCGCGCAGCTCGACGCGCAGCGCGAGGAGGCCCGCCGGACGAAGGAGAGGCTGGTCGCGGAGGCCGAGACGCTGTCCGGTTCGACGGACTGGGGCCCGACGGCGGCCCGCTACCGCGAGCTGATGACGCAGTGGAAGGCCGCCGGCCGCGCCCAGCGCGAGCACGAGGACGACCTGTGGAACCGCTTCCGCGGCGCCCAGGACGTGTTCTTCGCGGCCCGCGGCTCGGTGTTCGCCGAGCGGGACGCGGAGCAGGCCGAGAACCTGAAGCTGAAGGAGGAGCTGGCCGAGGAGGCCGAGAAGCTTCTGCCGGTCGGCGACCTGAAGGCCGCGCGGGCCGCCTTCCGCTCGATCAACGAGCGCTGGGAGGCCATCGGCCATGTGCCCCGCGACGCGCGTCCCAAGGTCGAGGGCCGGATGCACGCGGTCGAGCGGGCGATCCAGGAGGCCGAGGAGGCCGAGTGGCGCCGCACGAACCCGGAGGCGCGCGCGCGTGCCGAGGGTCTGACCGGTCAGCTGCAGGCCGCCGTCGACAAGCTGAGGGCACAGATCGAGCAGGCGCGTGCCCAGGGCAACAACGCCAAGGCCGAGAAGCTGGAGCGTGAGCTGGAGGGCCGCCAGGCGCTGCTGGACCAGGCTCTGAAGGGCCTGCAGGAGTTCGGCGGCTGACACCCCGCGACCCGTGCGAGAGGGCCCCGTGCGCGCGTACGGGGCCCTCTCGCATGTGCTCTGTCAGGACCTGGCGCGTCCCGAGGTCACGCGGTACACGTCGTACACACCCTCGACGCCTCGTACGGCCTTCAGGACGTGCCCGAGGTGCTTGGGGTCGCCCATCTCGAAGGTGAAGCGCGAGGTGGCCACCCGGTCGCGGGAGGTCTGGACGGCCGCGGAGAGGATGTTGACGTGCTGGTCGGACAGCACGCGGGTGACGTCCGACAGCAGCCGGGAGCGGTCCAGCGCCTCGACCTGGATGGCGACCAGGAAGACCGAGGACTGGGTGGGCGCCCACTCGACGTCGAGGATGCGCTCCGGCTCACGGGAGAGCGACTCGACGTTCACGCAGTCGCTGCGGTGAACCGATACGCCGCTGCCGCGCGTGACGAATCCGATGATCGGGTCGCCCGGGACCGGGGTGCAGCAGCGGGCCAGCTTGACCCACACGTCCTCGACGCCCTTGACCACGACACCCGGGTCGGCGCTGGAGCGCCGCTTGCGGCCCCGGCTGCGGGACGGCGGGACGGTCTCGTCGATCTCCTCGGTGGCCGCCTCCTCGCCGCCGAGGGCCTGCACGAGCTTCTGCACGATGTTCTGCGCGGAGACATGGCCCTCGCCGATCGCCGCGTACAGGGCGGAGATGTCCGAGTACCGCATCTCGTGCGCGAGCGTGACGAGGGAGTCACCGGTGAGGATGCGCTGGATCGGCAGGTTCTGCTTGCGCATCGCCCGTACGATCGCGTCCTTGCCCTGCTCGATCGCCTCGTCCCGGCGTTCCTTGGAGAACCAGGCGCGGATCTTGTTGCGCGCCCGGGGCGACTTGACGAAGCCCAGCCAGTCGCGGGACGGCCCGGCGCCGGGCGCCTTCGAGGTGAAGACCTCCACCAAGTCGCCGTTGTCCAGGGTGGATTCGAGCGGCACGAGCCTGCCGTTGACCCGCGCTCCTATGGTGCGGTGACCGACCTCGGTGTGGACGGCGTACGCGAAGTCGACGGGTGTGGCGCCCGCGGGCAGCGCGATGACGTCGCCCTTGGGGGTGAAGACGAAGACCTCGTTGCGGGACAGGTCGAAGCGCAGGGACTCCAGGAACTCCCCCGGGTCCTCGGTCTCCTTCTGCCAGTCCAGCAGCTGCCGCAGCCACGCCATGTCGTTGATGGCGTCCTTGTCCTTCGCGGACGTCCTGGGCGCGTCCGTGCGGACCTTGGAGGCGCCGGCGACGGCCTCCTGCTTGTACTTCCAGTGCGCGGCGATGCCGTACTCGGCGCGGCGGTGCATGTCGAAGGTGCGGATCTGCAGCTCGACCGGCTTGCCGTTGGGCCCTATGACCGTGGTGTGCAGCGACTGGTACATGTTGAACTTGGGCATCGCGATGTAGTCCTTGAACCGGCCGGGGACCGGGTTCCATCGCGCGTGCACGGTGCCGAGGGCGGCGTAGCAGTCGCGGACCGTGTCGACCAGGACACGAATGCCCACGAGGTCGTAGATCTCCGCGAAGTCACGGCCGCGGACGATCATCTTCTGGTAGACGCTGTAGTAGTGCTTAGGGCGCCCCGTGACGGTCGCCTTGATGCGGGCGGCGCGCAGGTCGGCCTGCACCTCGTCGGTCACTATGGCCAGGTACTCGTCGCGCTTCGGCGCCCTTTCGGCCACCAGCCGTACGATCTCGTCGTACATCTTGGGGTAGAGGATCGCGAAGGCGAGGTCCTCCAGCTCCCACTTGATGGTGTTCATCCCGAGGCGGTGGGCGAGCGGCGCGTAGATCTCGAGGGTCTCGCGCGCCTTCTTCTCCTGCTTCTCGCGCTTCAGGTAGCGCATGGTGCGCATGTTGTGCAGGCGGTCGGCGAGCTTGATCACCAGGACGCGCGGGTCCTTGGCCATGGCGACGACCATCTTGCGCACGGTCTCGGCCTGCGCGGCCTCGCCGAACTTGACCTTGTCCAGCTTGGTGACGCCGTCGACGAGCAGGGCGACGGTGTCGCCGAAGTCGCGGCGCAACTGGTCGAGGCCGTACTCGGTGTCCTCGACCGTGTCGTGCAGCAGGCCCGCCATCAGGGTGGCCGGATCCATGCCCAGCTCGGCGAGGATGGTCGTGACGGCGAGCGGATGCGTGATGTAGGGATCGCCGCTCTTGCGCTTCTGGCCGCGGTGCCAGCGCTCGGCGACCTGGTAGGCGCGCTCGATCTGGCGCAGGGTGGAGTTCTCGATCTTCGGGTCGTTGCTGCGCACTATCCGCAGCAGCGGCTCGAGAACCGGGTTGTAGGGGTTCGCGCGCTGCACGCCGAGACGAGCCAGGCGGGCACGGACACGATTGGAGGAGCCGGTGCGGGCGGGCTGCGCCGCCGGCTGGCGCACCACGGGCGGCTGTGCCGGGCGCTCGGGCGGGGCCGGCTTGGGACGCGAGGCCTCGGCTGCCTTCTCGACGGGCGCGGACTGGGCGTGCTCGATCGGCCCGCGGGTGTCGTTCTTCGCGTTGGACGCATACGGCGCGGGCTTCGCCGCGGCCGAGGCGGACTCGGGCTTTGCGGCGGTCAGGTGCTGGGCCTCGTCTGGCAAGAGGACTCCTCGTGCGCGATCCGGGTCCCCCGGTCAGGCTCCGGAGACCCCATGGTAGCGATCCTGCGGCTGGTCATCCCCTTCAGCCGGAAGTGAGGACCGTCCACCTCTGAAACGCGAGAGGCTTCCGCGGGATTCCGGGAGGTGGAATCCGGATGATCCGGAGGCCGTGCGGAGGGTGTCTCGCCGGTGGCCCTCGCGAGGCCTCTTCGCCGTCGGCGGGTGCGGGCCGAAAACGCGAAGCGGCCCGGGACGAGGCCCGGGCCGCTCGGGTGGTGTCCACTCAGACCTGGAGCAGCGCCTCCAGCTGGGCCCCGGCCAGGGCCGGCTCCAGGCGGACCCGGCCGCCCAAAAAGCCCAGCTCCATGAGCACGGCCAGCCCGCAGACCTCGGCGCCGGCGCGCTGGATCAGCTGGATCGCGGCCTCGGCCGTACCGCCCGTCGCGAGGACGTCGTCCACGATCAGGACACGGTCGCCGGACGAGAGGTCCTCGGCGTGCACCTCGATCTCCGCCGAGCCGTACTCCAGGTCGTACGCCTGGCGCAGGGTCGCTCCGGGCAGCTTGCCCGCCTTGCGGACCGGGATGAACCCGAGGCCCGCGCGGACGGCGACCGGGGCGCCCAGGATGAAGCCCCGGGCCTCCAGGCCGACGACCTTGGTCGCACCGGTGTTCGCGGCGATCTCGGCCAGCGCGTCGGTGAGCGCCGTGAACGCGGCCGGATCGGCGAGGAGCGGGGTGATGTCCTTGAACATCACGCCCGGCTCCGGGTAGTCGGCGACGTCCCGGATACGGCTCAGCAGCAGGTCCCCCATCTCCGTCATCGGCGCTTCCCCGAGGGTCGGCCGCGGCCCCGGGTGCGGGACGCGGGCTGGTTGCGGGGCCCCACGACGGCGGGGGCCGCGTCCTCGGAGTCGTCGGCGGCGCGGCCGGCGGTGAGGTCCTCCTCCGCGGCGGCCTGAGCGCGCTTGGCCATGACCCGCTTGGTGAGGGCCTTCATCGCAGGCTCGCGCTCCTTGAGGTCGGCGACGAGCGGCGTGGCGATGAAGATCGACGAATAGGCACCGGCGGCGAGGCCGACGAACAGCGACAGCGAGATGTCGTTCAGCGTGCCGGCGCCGAGGAAGCCGCCGCCGATGAACAGCAGGCCCGCGACCGGCAGCAGCGCGACGACCGTGGTGTTGATGGAACGGACCAGCGTGCCGTTGATCGACTGGTTGGCGATGTCGCTGTAGGTGAAGCGGGTCTGCTTGGTGATGTCCTTCGTCTGCTCCTTGAGGCTGTCGAAGACGACGACCGTGTCGTAGAGCGAGTAACCGAGGATCGTCAGCAGACCGATGACCGTGCCCGGCGTGACCTCGAAGCCGACGAGGGCGTAGATGCCGGTGGTGATGGTGATGTCGTGGATCAGCGCGACCAGGGCCGCGATGGCCATCCGCCACTCGAAGGCGATGGCCAGATAGATCACCACGAGCACCATGAAGATGCCCAGGCCCTCCCAGGCCTTGTTGGCGATCTGCTGTCCCCAGCTCGGGCCGACCAGGTCGGCGGCGAGCTTCTCGGGGTCGAGCTTCAGGTCCTTGGCCAGCTCCTGCTTGATCCTGTCGGACTGGCCGGTGTCGATGCCGGCGATCTGGATGCGCAGACTGCCGTTGCCGAGCTTCTGCACGATCGCCTCATGCCCTGAGGCGTCCTTGGCGTAGGTCTCCGCCTGGGTCACCGAGGTGCTCATGTGGGTCGGCGTGGTGAAGACCGCGCCGCCCTTGAACTCGATGCCCATGTTCAGGCCGCGCACCGCCAGGCCGACGATGGCCGTGATGGTGATCAGGATGGAGACGCCGTACCAGATCTTGCGCTTGCCGACGAAGTCGTACGAGATCTCGCCGCGGTGCAGTCGAGCGCCGAGGTTGCCGAGTTTCGACATCGCTCAGGCCTCCTTCGGGTCGACAGAGCCGGCGGGGCCGGCGGGACGGCGGGTGCGGCGCAACGGCGGCTTGGCACCCAGGCTCTTCGGGTCGAGACCGGACCACTTGTGACCGCCCGCGAAGAACTTGCGGCGGGCGAGGAGGGTCATCAGCGGCTTGGTGAACAGGAAGACGACGACGACGTCGAGCAGGGTGGTCAGGCCGAGGGTGAACGCGAAGCCCTGGACCTTGCCGACGGTCACGATGAACAGGACGGCCGCGGCGAGGAACGACACGAAGTCGGAGACGAGGACGGTGCGCCGGGCGCGGGGCCACGCCCGCTCGACGGCGGGGCGCAGCGAGCGGCCCTCGCGGATCTCGTCCCGGATGCGTTCGAAGTACACGATGAACGAGTCCGCGGTGATACCGATGGCGACGATGGCGCCGCAGACGGCCGGGAGGTTCAGCGCGAAGCCGATGGCCGGGCCGAGCAGCGACATGATCACGTAGGTGAGGATCGCGGAGACCACCAGCGAGGCCATCGCGACGAGCGACAGACCGCGGTAGTAGGCGACCAGGTAGATCACGACCAGGGCGAGGCCGATCGCGCCGGCGAGCAGACCGGCGTGCAGCTGCTCACCGCCGAGCGCGGCGGTGACGGTGGTGACGGACTGCTCCTGGAAGGACAGCGGCAGAGCACCGTACGACAGCATGTTGGCGAGGCTCTGGGCGTCCTGCTGGGTGAAGCTGCCGGAGATCTCCGCCTGGCCGCCGGTGATGGCCTGGCTGACGTACGGGCTGGAGACGACCTCGCCGTCGAGGACGATGCCGAACTCGTTCTGCGGGGACTGGTTCTTCGCCAGCCGGCCGGTGATGTCCGCGAACTTCTTGGCGCCGCTGGAGCTGAAGGTCATCTGGACCTGCCAGCCGGAGGCACCCTGGGTGTCGAAGACGGCCTGGGCCTTCTTCACCTCCGTGCCGTCGACGGCGGCCGGGCCGAGGACGTACTTGTACCAGGCGCCCCGGATCTGGCCACAGGCGACCGTGGGCTCGGCGGGCTTGGCGGCGCCACCGACCTTGGCCCGCTCGGCGGGCTTGGAGCAGTCCAGGGCGGCGTACTGGGCCTGGAGCTTGTCGGCGGCGGAACCGGCGCTGGAGGAGGCCGAGGGGGTGGCCGTCGGCTTGGGGCTGCCCGAGGCGGACGTGCTCGGCGACGGGGTGGAGCCGGCCTTCAGCGCGTCGGTGACGGCGCGGCCCTGGGAGGTCGCCGACGCCGTGGGGGACGCGGTGGAGGACGAGGACGCCTTCTCCTTGGCGGTGGAGGAGGCGGAGGGGCTCGGGCTCGGCTTGGCGCTGCCGCTCGGGGAGGTGCTCGGTGAGGGGCTCTGCGCGGCGCCGCCGCTGGGCTCGCTGGCGAGGACCGGGCGGAAGTACAGCTTGGCGGTGGTGCCGACCTGCTGCTGGGCTTCCTTGGAGTTGGTGCCCTTGGGGATGTTGACGATGATGTTGTCGGTCCCCTGGGTCTGCACCTCCGCCTCGGAGACGCCGAGGCCGTTGACACGGCGGTTCATGATGTCGACCGCGGTGTCCATGTTGGCCTTGTTGATCGCGGACCCCTGGTCGGCCTTCGCCTTGAGTGTGATGCTCGTACCACCGGCGAGGTCGATGCCGAGACGCGGAGTGGTGTTGCCGGAGAGGAACATGCCTCCGGTGAGCGCCACGATGGCGATCAGGATGAGGGCCAGCGAGCGCCCTGGCTTGCTCTGGGCGCTCGCGCTCCGGCCCCTCTTGGGTGCTGCCACCTTCTCGTACTCCCTCTCGGGCCGCTCCGCGCGGGTGGGCGCGGGCGGCCATGACATGGTGTCGGGGCTGTTCCGGGCGGGAAACAGACGCCCGGTGGTCCGCGGGGCGGATCATGCCGCGCAGCGCACCACCGGGGCGTGACTACTTCGCGTCGGAGTCGCCGTCGGTCTTCTTCGGAGCGTCCTCCGCCTTGTCCTCGGCGGCCTCGGCCGCGTCGGTGCCGCCCTCGTCGGCTTCCTTCTTACCGAGGTCGACGGCCTTGTCGTCGGAGGCGGCGGCAGCGGGCGAGTCGGAGTCGGCGGTCTCGGTGAGGGAGGAGGCGTCGTCCGGGACGATGTCGGCGTCGGACTTCAGGTCGTGCTCGATGCCGTGGACGATGCGGTTGTACTCGTCGTCGCTGAGGACGGCGCCGATCGCGTTCTTGGCGAAGAGGAGCTCGACGCCGGGGCCGGCGTCGAGGAGGACGGTTTCCTCGTTGACCTCCTTGACCGTCGCGTAGATACCCCCGATCGTGCGGACACCGGAGCCGGGCTGCATCTCGTTGCGCATCTGGGCGGCCTGCTGCTGCTTCTTCTTGGCCGAGCGCGTCATGAGGAACATGGCCGCGATGAGCACGATGAAGGGGAGAAGGGTAAAGGCATTCACGGGACGGGGTTTCCTTCGCGCGACCGCGACGGAGAGCGGCCTGTTGATGGGGGTGTGGGTCGGCGCCGCCCGCAAGGGCGGCATCGGCGGAGTCTAAGCGAGTCCACGCGCATGGAACAACGCTCAGCATGGCACCTGAGTTCCTGCTCGGGCCAATGTCTCCGCCGTCCCGTATCCATCATCGCGCGGTCAGCTCCCGAACAGGTCCTGTTGTCCGTTTCCCCCGGTCGCCGAGCGCGGCGGGGTGAGGCCGAGGTGCGCCCACGCGGCGGGCGTGGCGACCCGGCCGCGCGGGGTGCGGGCGAGCAGTCCCTCCCGGACGAGGAAGGGCTCGGCGACCTCCTCGACGGTCTCCCGCTCCTCCCCCACCGCCACGGCGAGCGTGGACAGGCCGACGGGGCCGCCGCCGAACAGTTTCAGCAGGGCCTCCAGGACAGCGCGGTCGAGCCGGTCGAGGCCGCGCGCGTCGACCTCGTACACGGCGAGGGCCGCCGCGGCGATCTCGCGGGTGATCAGCCCGTCCGCCTTGACCTGCGCGTAGTCGCGGACGCGGCGCAGCAGGCGGTTGGCGATGCGGGGTGTGCCCCGGGAGCGGCCGGCGATCTCGGCGGCGCCGTCCGGTTCGATCTCGACGTCCAGCAGGTTCGCCGAGCGGTGCACCACCCGCTCCAGCTCGTGCGGCTCGTAGAACTCCATGTGCGCGGTGAAGCCGAAACGGTCGCGCAGCGGGGGCGGCAGCAGGCCCGCGCGCGTGGTGGCGCCGACCAGGGTGAAAGGGGGCAGTTCGAGGGGGATGGCGGTGGCCCCGGGACCCTTGCCGACGATGACGTCGACGCGGAAGTCCTCCATCGCCATGTACAGCATCTCCTCGGCCGGCCGGGACATCCGGTGGATCTCGTCGAGGAAGAGGACCTCGCCCTCCTGGAGCGAGGAGAGGATCGCGGCGAGGTCGCCGGCGTGCTGGATGGCGGGCCCGGAGGTGATGCGGATGGGAGCGCCCATCTCGGCGGCGATGATCATCGACAGTGTCGTCTTGCCCAGGCCGGGGGAGCCGGAGAGCAGGACGTGGTCGGCGGTGGCGCCCCGCGCGCGTGCGGCCCGCAGCACGAGGTCGAGCTGCTCGCGGACCTTCTCCTGGCCGATGAACTCGCCGAGGTCCTTCGGGCGCAGTGCGGCCTCGACGGCCTGGTCCTCCCGGTCGGCGACAGAGCCCACCAGCCGCTCGGGGGCGGGGGTGTCGGTCGTGTCGTCCCAGTTCATGTGTGAGTGTGCCTTCGGCTCGGCGTCAGCGGGCGCGGTTCAGGGTCTGCAGCGCGGCTCTCAGCAGCACGCCGACCTGCGGGGTGCCGCCGGCGGCCTCGGCCCGGGGGGCCACGGCGGCGACGGCCTCGTCGGCCTCGCGGGTGGCGTAGCCGAGACCGATGAGGGCCGCGTGCAGCTGGTCGCGCCAGCCCTCGGTGACCGGGGCGCCGACCGCGGGGGCGCCGACGGGTTCGCCGAGCCGGTCCCGCAGCTCGAGCAGCAGCTTCTGCGCGCCCTTCTTGCCGATGCCGGGGACGGCGGTGAGGACCTTCTCGTCACCGGTGGCGACGGCGCGGCGCAGCGCGTCCGGGGTGTGCACGGCGAGCATGGCCTGGGCGAGGCGCGGGCCGACGCCGCTCGCGGTCTGCAGCAGCTCGAAGACCTGGCGTTCGTCGTCGTCCGCGAAGCCGTACAGGGTCAGCGAGTCCTCGCGGACGACGAGCGACGTGTGCAGCTTCGCACTGTGGCCGACGCGGAGCGTGGACAGCGTGTTCGGCGTGCACTGGACGGCAATGCCGACGCCGCCGACCTCGACGACCGCAGCGTCGGGGGCGAGCGCGGCGACCGTGCCGCTGACGAAAGCGATCATGCCGTACGGCCTTTCGTTGCGTGGACTGTGTGGCGGGCGACCGCCTGCTGGAGCCGGTTCTGGGCGGGGGCGCGCCAGATGTGGCAGATGGCGAGCGCGAGGGCGTCGGCGGCATCGGCGGGCTTCGGCGGTGCGGAGAGCCGGAGCAGACGGGTGACCATGGCGCCGATCTGCGTCTTGTCGGCGCGTCCCGAGCCGGTGACGGCGGCCTTGACCTCGCTGGGGGTGTGCAATGCGACGGGGATGCCGCGGCGGGCGGCGCACAGCATGGCGACGGCGCTGGCCTGGGCGGTGCCCATCACCGTGCGCACGTTGTGCTGGCTGAAGACGCGCTCGACGGCGACGCACTCGGGGCGGTGCTCCTCCAGCCACTGCTCGATGCCGTGCTCGACGGCGAGGAGGCGGTGGCCGAGGTCGGCGTCCGCGGGTGTGCGGACGACGCCGACGCCGAGCATGGTGAGCGGGCGGCCGGCGACTCCTTCGACGACGCCGACCCCGCACCGGGTCAGTCCGGGGTCCACCCCCAGTACGCGCACGCGCCCCTCCCTCCGATCGCCTGCCGATCCCCTGCCGATCGTCTGTTCGTGCAGGCTATCGGGTGGCACTGACAAAGGGACGGGCCGACGGGGGTGTGTCCCGTCGGCCCGTCGGAAGCCGTGCGTGCTACGCGTCGACCTTCTCCATGATCTCGTCGCTCACGTCGAAGTTGGCGAAGACGTTCTGCACGTCGTCACTGTCCTCGAGCGCGTCGATCAGCTTGAAGATCTTCTTGGCACCCTCCTCGTCCAGTTCGACCTGAACGGACGGCACGAAGCTGGAGTCGGCGGAGTCGTAGTCGATCCCGGCGTCCTGGAGGGCGGTGCGGACCGCGACCAGGTCGGTGGCCTCGCTGATGACCTCGAAGGTCTCGCCGAGGTCGTTGACCTCCTCGGCACCCGCGTCCAGGACGGCGGCCAGGACGTCGTCCTCGGCCAGCTCGCCCTTGGGGACGATGACGACGCCCTTGCGGCTGAACATGTACGACACCGAGCCCGGGTCGGCCATGCTGCCGCCGTTGCGGGTCATGGCGACGCGCACGTCGGAGGCGGCGCGGTTGCGGTTGTCGGTCAGGCACTCGATGAGCACCGCGACACCGTTCGGACCGTAGCCCTCGTACATGATCGTCTCGTAGTCGGCGCCACCGGCCTCCAGACCACCGCCGCGCTTGATCGCGGAGTCGATGTTCTTGTTCGGGACCGACTGCTTCTTGGCCTTCTGGACGGCGTCGTAGAGGGTGGGGTTGCCTTCGAGGTCGACGCCGCCCATGCGCGCCGCGACCTCGATGTTCTTGATCAGCTTCGCGAAGAGCTTGCCGCGCTTGGCGTCGATCACGGCCTTCTTGTGCTTCGTCGTAGCCCATTTAGAGTGGCCGGACATCTGCCTGTCTCCTTCGCGTAACCCATCTCTGCAACGAACTCCAGAGATCCTACAAGGACTCCGGTGTCCGGTCGGCGCGCACCATGTCGACGAAGAGCGAGTGCACGCGGTGGTCGCCGGTCAGCTCCGGGTGGAACGACGTGGCGAGCGCGTTGCCCTGGCGGACCGCGACGATGTGCCCGTCGTGCTCGGCGAGCACCTCGGCGCCGGCGCCCACGGACTCCACCCAGGGAGCGCGGATGAAGACGCCCTCCACAGGATCGCCCGGGATGCCCTTCACGTCGAGTGCGGCCTCGAAGGACTCGTTCTGGCGGCCGAAGGCGTTGCGGCGCACGATCATGTCGATGCCGCCGATGGTCTCCTGGCCCGAGCGCGGGTCGAGGATCTTGTCGGCGAGCATGATCATGCCGGCGCAGGTGCCGTAGACGGGCATGCCGTCGCGTACGCGCGCGCGGAGCGGCTCCATCACGCCGAACAGGACGGCCAGCTTGGAGATGGTGGTGGACTCGCCGCCGGGCAGGACGAGGCCGTCGACCTCGGCGAGTTCCTCGGAGCGCCGCACCGGCCTGGCCACGGCGTCCGCCGCGGCCAGGGCGATGAGGTGCTCCCGTACGTCGCCCTGGAGGGCCAGGACGCCTATGACGGGTGCGTCAGTCATCTATGTGTCGTTCCTCGGTGGTGATTACCAGCCGCGGTTCGCGTAGCGCTCGGACTCGGGCAGGATGTCGCAGTTGATGCCGACCATGGCCTCGCCGAGGTTGCGGGACGCGTCCGCGATGATCTTCGGGTCGTCGTAGAAGGTGGTGGCCTTCACGATGGCGGCGGCGCGCTTGGCCGGGTCTCCGGACTTGAAGATGCCGGAGCCGACGAACACGCCCTCGGCGCCGAGCTGGCGCATGAGGGCCGCGTCGGCCGGGGTGGCCACGCCGCCGGCGGAGAAGAGGACCACCGGGAGCTTGCCCAGCTCGGCGACCTCCTTGACCAGCTCGTACGGGGCGCGCAGTTCCTTGGCGGCGGCGTACAGCTCGTGGTTGTCCAGACCGCGCAGGCGGGCGATGTCGCCCTTGATCTGGCGCAGGTGGCGGACGGCCTCCACGACGTTGCCGGTGCCGGCCTCGCCCTTGGAGCGGATCATCGCGGCGCCCTCGGCGATGCGGCGCAGTGCCTCGCCCAGGTTGGTGGCGCCGCACACGAACGGGGTCGTGAAGGCCCACTTGTCGGAGTGGTTGACCTCGTCGGCCGGGGTGAGCACCTCGGACTCGTCGATGTAGTCGACACCGAGGGACTGCAGGACCTGCGCCTCGACGAAGTGGCCGATGCGGGACTTGGCCATGACCGGGATCGAGACGGCGTCGATGATGCCCTCGATCATGTCCGGGTCGGACATACGGGCCACGCCGCCGTCCTTGCGGATGTCGGCCGGGACCCGCTCCAGGGCCATGACGGCGACGGCGCCCGCGTCCTCGGCGATCTTGGCCTGCTCCGGCGTGACGACGTCCATGATCACGCCGCCCTTGAGCTGCTCGGCCATGCCGCGCTTCACGCGCGCGGTGCCGGTCTCGGGAGCCTGGTTCTCGATGGTGGACACGGGTGACCTCACTGATGGGAAAGAGGGTTTCTGCACTTCAGAGGAAACGGGAGTGGACCAGGCCACAGCAAGGGCCAATGGCAAGCCGGTGGATCCTTTTCGGACCGGGAGGGACCGCCGGGCTCTCAGGAGGCCCGCTCCACGAGGGCCGTGGGGGGCTCGTCGTCCATCTCGAAGGCCAGCGGGAACGGGGCATGGCCGGCCAGCCGGAACCAGCGCACCTTGCGGTGCTCGCGGAGCCTGCGCGCGGCCCCGACGGCGTCGT
Organism: Streptomyces sp. NTD91; assembly: GCF_059510455.1. NCBI lineage: Bacteria > Bacillati > Actinomycetota > Actinomycetes > Kitasatosporales > Streptomycetaceae > Streptomyces > Streptomyces sp. NTD91. Next base: position 70,793 of record NZ_JCAJZW010000009.1, on the reverse strand, counting down.
TGTGGAAGCGGCGGGCCATCGGGACCCGGCGGACGGCCTCCGCCAGCTCACGGGCCGCCTCCTCGCCTCCTGGGGCCTCCCGTACGGCCTCCACCTGGGCCGGCTCCCCGAACACCGCGCGCAACGCCTGGCTCAGCTCGCTCTCGGCGACCTCCCGCTGCTCCTCCTCGGCCTGCCGGGCCGCGTGCGCGGCCTCGTACAGCACGATCGAGGCGGCCGGGTCCAGCACGCCCGAGGTGGCCAGTTCCTGTGCGACGGAGGCCCGGCGCAGCAGTTGCGCGTCGAGCGCGGCCCGCGCGGCGTCCATCCGCACGTGCAGCCGGTCCAGCCGCCCGGCGGTCCAGCTCAGGTACACGCCGATCACGACGAGCACGACGAGGATCCAGATGAGGGTTGCGGTCACGGCCGAAGGCTATCGGCTGCCTCGAAACGCCCCTCGGGGCGATCCCTCACCGGTCGGCGGCACCGCGTCCGGGCGGGCCGCGCAGGCCCGCGGCCTCAGTCCCGGGCCAGGCCGAACCTGGCCCGCAGCCCCGTCGTGCGCTCGTCCGCCGCGACCGCCGCAGCGCCCGCCGTGACCGTCTCGTAGACGGAGAGGATGTCGGCGCCGACCGTCGACCAGTCGAAGCGGCGCACATGGGCACTCCCGCGCCGGCGGAGCTCCGCGCGGCGGGCCGGGTCCTCGAGGAGCCGTATGGCGGCCTCGGCGAGCGCCTCGGCGTTCTCGTTGGCGAACAGCTCGCCCGCCTCGCCCTGGTCGAGGACCTGCACGAACGCGTCCAGGTCGGAGGCGAGCACGGGGGCACCCGCCGACATCGCCTCGACCAGGATGATGCCGAAGCTCTCGCCGCCGGTGTTGGGCGCGACGTACAGGTCCACGCTGCGCAGGAAGCGCGCCTTGTCCTCGTCGCTGATCATGCCGAGGAACTCCACACGCGCGCGCAGTTCCTCGGGGAGCTCCTCCACGGCCGCCTCCTCGTCTCCCCGGCCGGCGACCAGCAGTCGGGTGCGGGGGCGGGCCGCCAGGATCTTCGGCAGGGCGTTCATCAGCACGGGCAGCCCCTTGCGGGGCTCGTCGATACGGCCGATGAAGCCGATCGTGTCGCCCTGCCACTGCGGCTTCGGCTCGGCCTTGGCGAAGAAGTCCACGTCGACGCCGTTCGGGATGACCACCGCGTCGCCGCCCAGGTGCTCGACCAGCGTCCGGCGGGCGTACTCGCTGACCGCTATCCGCGCGCTGATCTTCTCGAGCGCGGCCTGCAGGATCGCGTACGCGGCGATCATCGCGCGCGAGCGGGGGTTGGAGGTGTGGAAGGTGGCCACGATCGGGCCGGAGGCCGCCCAGCAGGTCAGCAGGCCCAGCGAGGGCGAGGTCGGCTCGTGGATGTGGACCACGTCGAAGGCGCCCTCGTGCAGCCAGCGGCGTACCCGCGCGGCCGACAGGAAGCCGAAGTTCAGGCGGGCCACGGAGCCGTTGTACGGCACCGGGACGGCACGGCCGGCCGAGACGACGTACGGCGGCAGCGGGGTGTCGTCGTCGGCCGGAGCGAGGACGGAGACGTCGTGGCCGAGCCGCAGGAAGTACTCCGCGAGGTCGCGGATGTGGAACTGGACGCCACCGGGCACGTCCCAGGAGTACGGGCAGACGATCCCGATTCTCACGAGGGTCCCTTCGCGGGGTCGAGGTCGGCGAGCCACAGCCGCTGGAGCATGTGCCAGTCCTCCGGATGCTCGGCGATGCCGCCGGCGAAGGCGTCTGCCAGTGCCTGTGTCATGACGGACGTCTTCACGGCCCGCGTACCCGACTCGGGTACCTCGACCGGGGGGTGCACACGGCCCTGCATGATGGGCGAGTCGTCGTACCAGAGCGTGACCGGGAGCAGCAGCGCTCCGGTCTGCTGGGCGAGCAGGGCGGGCCCCGCGGGCATCCGGGTCTTCTCCCCGAAGAACTCGACCTCGACGCCGGAGGCGGACAGGTCGCGGTCGGCGACCAGGCAGACCAGGCCGCCGTCGCGCAGCCTGCGGGCCAGGGTGCCGAAAGCGGCGCCGCCGCTGTGCGGCAGGACCTCCATGCCGAGGCCCTCGCGGTAGGCGACGAAACGGTCGTACAGCGTCTCGGGCTTCAGGCGCTCCGCGACCGTCGTGAAGGGCGTCTCCAGCGCGGTGGTGACCCAGGCCCCGGCGAGGTCGTAGTTGGCCATGTGCGGCAGGGCGAGGACCACGCCCTTTCCGGCGGCCAGCCCGTCGGTGAGGAAATCTATGTCCTTGGGGTCGAAGCCCGACTTCACACGCTCGCGGCTCCAGGCCGGGAGCCGGAAGGACTCCATCCAGTAGCGCAGGTACGAGCGCATGCCCGCGCGGGACAGCTCGCGCAGGCGCTTTGGGCCCGCGCCGGGCAGCACGCGCGCGTAGTTCGACTCCAGGCGCTGTACGCCCCTGCCGCGCTGCCTCCAGGTGAGGTCGGCGATGGTCTGCCCGAGGCGGACCGCGACGGGTTCGGGAAGGTTCTTGACGGTGCTCCAGCCGACCCCGTACAGCGCGTCGGTGAGCCGGTCCCCGGCGCTCACTTCGCGGCCTCGGCGTTCTGCTGGGCGGCCGCCTCCGCCTCGGCGGACTCGCGGCGGACGGTGACGACGCGCTGGACCAGCGTGACCAGGCTGCCGACGGCGACGATCCACAGAGCGATGGGCAGCAGCCACTGGATGCCCGGCACACCGAACTTGTGCAGGCCCGCGAGACCGGCCGCGACCAGCGAGATCACCAGCCGCTCGGCCCGTTCCACCAGGCCGTTGACGGCGACCGGCAGCCCGATGGACTCGCCGCGCGCCTTGGTGTACGACACCACCTGGCCGCTCGCGAGACAGAAGATCGAGACGGCGCACAGGACGTTGTTGTTCCCGTGGCCCGCGTACCAGAGGGCGAAGCCGCCGAAGACGGCGCCGTCCGCGACGCGATCGAGGGTGGAGTCGAGGAAGGCGCCCCAGCGGCTGGAACGGCCCAGCTGGCGGGCCATGTTGCCGTCGACCAGGTCGGAGAAGACGAACAGGGTGATCACGACCGTGCCCCAGAAGAACTCGCCCCGGGGGTAGAAGACCAACGCTCCCGCGACCACACCGGCCGTGCCGATGAGCGTGACCGTGTCGGGGCTGACGCCCCGGCGGATGAGAAACGCGGCGAACGGTGTGAGGACACGCGTGAAGAATGCACGCGCGTACTTGTTCAGCATGGCCTTCCCGAGGGTCGGTGTCGCCGCGGCCCCTGGTGGCCTCCGGCTGGCCCATCGTAGCCACGCGCGCGTGTGCGTGGCGGGCGGGCACCCGAAGCCCGTGGCGCGGACCGGTGCGGCCCCCCACGGCGCCGGGCGCGCACGGCGCCGGGCGCGCACGGCGCCGTGGGGGGCGCGGCCGTCGTTCGTATGGACGCAGCGTGACGGGAGTGGAAAGCTCGAATAACCGCGGGCGTCGCCGGAGCCGCCAGTGCACGCGGGTCCCGCGTGTCCGCGCCCACAGTGACCTCACCGTGCACGGGAGGCAGGATCATGGGCGACAAGACTCAGACACACCCTGGGGCCGCCGGCAGGGCTCTGGAGGCCGACCAGCCCGCGTCCGTACGGAACGTGGTGCTGGTCGGCCACTCCGGTTCGGGCAAGACGACTCTGGTGGAGGCCCTCGCGCTGACCGCGGGGGCGCTGAACCGGGCGGGCCGCAAGGAGGACGGCGGCACCGTCTCGGACTACGACGAGATCGAGCACCGGCAGCAGCGCTCCGTACAGCTCTCCCTGGTGCCGGTCGAATGGGACGGCATCAAGATCAACCTTCTGGACACCCCCGGATACGCCGACTTCGTCGGTGAGCTCAGGGCCGGTCTGCGCGCCGCGGACGCGGCCCTCTTCGTCGTCTCGGCCTCGGACGGCGTGGACGGCTCCACCCGGATGGTGTGGGAGGAGTGCGCGGCCGTCGGCATGCCGCGCGCGATCGTCATCACGCACCTGGAAGCCGCGCGCGCGGACTTCGAGGAGATGACCCGGACCTGCGCCGAGGCCTTCGGCGGGGACGACCCCGACGCGGTGCTGCCGCTGTATCTGCCGCTGCGCGGCCCCGAGGGCCCCGACGGGCACGCGCCCGTGACCGGGCTGGTCGGGCTGCTGACGCAGAAGCTGTTCGACTACTCGGCCGGGCAGCGCAACGAGTCCGAGCCCGGCGAGGACCAGCTGCCGGACATCGAGGAGGCCCGCAACCGGCTGATCGAGGGCATCATCGCCGAGAGCGAGGACGAGACCCTCATGGACCGCTATCTCGGCGGTGCGGAGGTCGACGTCAAGACGCTGATCCAGGACCTGGAGCGGGCCGTGGCACGCGGCTCGTTCTTCCCCGTCCTGGCGGCCGCCCCCGCCGCCGAGGGCGCCAGGCAGGGACTCGGCACGGTGGAACTGCTGGAGCTGATCACCCGCGGGTTCCCGACCCCGTTCGAGCACCCGCTGCCCGAGGTCACCACCATCGACGGCAAGCCGCGCGAGCTGAAGCCCTGCGACACCGGCGGGCCGCTGGTCGCCGAGGTGGTCAAGACCGCCTCCGACCCGTACGTCGGCCGGGTCTCGCTGGTCCGCGTCTTCTCCGGCACCCTGCGCCCCGACCAGACGGTGCACATCTCCGGGCACGGGCTCGCCGACCGCGGGCACGAGGACCACGACGTCGACGAGAAGGTCGGCGCGCTGTCCATGCCCTTCGGCAAGCAGCAGCGCCCGGTCACGCACGCCGTCGCCGGCGATCTGGTGTGCGTGGCCAAGCTCGGCCGGGCCGAGACCGGGGACACGCTGTCCGCGAAGGACGACCCGCTCCTGATGGAGCCCTGGCGGATGCCCGACCCGCTGCTGCCGCTCGCCATCCAGGCGCACAGCAAGGCCGACGAGGACAAGCTCTCGCAGGGCCTGTCCCGGCTGGTGGCCGAGGATCCGACCATGCGTCTGGAACAGAACCAGGACACCCACCAGGTGGTCCTGTGGTGCCTGGGCGAGGCCCACGCGGACGTCGCCCTGGAGCGGCTGCGCAGCCGCTACGGCGTCCAGGTCGACGTCGTGCCCCACAAGGTCTCGCTGCGGGAGACGTTCGCGAACAAGGCGGCCGGGCGCGGGCGGCATGTGAAGCAGTCCGGCGGGCACGGACAGTACGCCATCTGCGAGATCGAGGTGGAGCCACTGCCCGGCGGCTCGGGCATCGAGTTCGTGGACAAGGTGGTCGGCGGTGCCGTACCGCGCCAGTTCATCCCGTCGGTGGAGAAGGGCGTGCGGGCGCAGGCCGCCAAGGGTGTCGCCGCCGGATACCCGCTCGTGGACGTACGGGTCACGCTGCTGGACGGCAAGGCGCACTCGGTGGACTCCTCCGACGCCGCCTTCCAGACCGCGGGCGCGCTGGCGCTGCGCGAGGCCGCTGCGGGCGCCAAGATCCATCTGCTGGAGCCGGTGGCCGAGGTGTCCGTGCTGGTCGGCGACGACTACGTGGGCGCCGTGATGAGCGACCTGTCCAGCCGCCGCGGGCGGGTGCTCGGCACCGAGCAGGTGGGCTCCGGGCGGACCCTGATCCGGGCCGAGGTGCCGGAGTTCGAGATCGGCCGGTACGCCGTCGATCTGCGCTCGCTGTCGCACGGCACGGCACGGTTCGACCGCGCGTACGCCCGGCACGAGCCCATGCCGCCGCAGGTCGCCGAGCGGATCCGGGAACAGGCCGGTGAGAACGGGTAGTTCGGCCTTCCGCAGCCGGGTGCGCGGGCGGACGGCTTCGGCCGTCCGCCCGCCGGTCGTCGGTGGCGGCGACTACGCTGATCACCTGATCGCGTCGTGCCGCAGTCGTCCGGTTGTGACGGGCAATCGACGCGACGGCTGTTCGGCAGGTGTGCGGAGCGAGGAAGTCGGGAAGGCCGCAGAAGCGACACCGGCGGCGATGGGGGCGGGAATGTCGTTGGGAACGGAGTGGGACGGGCCCCAGGTGCCCGTCTCGGGCGACGAGGGCCAGGCGGCGACCGCCGCGCTGGCCTCCGCGGCGTACCGGGACAGCCCGATGGAGGAGATCAAGAAGGCCGACAACGAGTGGCACGAGTCGACCCTCACGCCCGGCAGGATCGCACTGCTGCGGCCCAACCTCGGTGAGGCGTTCTCGCGCGCGGTGATCACCCGGATGCTCGCCCCCGGCCGCAAGCCGCTCATCCAGTCCTTCGGTTCCGAGCCCCAGTTCGTCGTCGAGCACTGCCTCGCGGCCAACAACATCCGCCGGGAGCGCGACAACCGGCTGACCGCCGTGACGCTCCTGTGCGGTGTGCTCTTCCTGCCCGGGCTGCTCGGCTGGCTGCTCGTCTTCCAGCTGCGCACGTTCGTCGCCAAGCGCGAGGACAGGCGGGCCGGGGCGCTCGGCACCGCCCTCCTCCTCGGCGTGGGCGTGCTCGGCGCGCTGTTCCTGCTCAAGATGCCGTTCAGCGGATTGTGGGGCTGGTACGCGCGAGCGTGCGTGGTGGTGCCCGTGCTGGGCTGGTTCTGGGCCAAGCGGATCTGCGAGCGCACGGCCAGGGACCTGCGGGCCCGCTGGGACGGCCTGCTCTCCGGCACCAGCGTCGGCGCCAAGGTGCCGGAGGCGGTGCCGCGCGGGCCGAACGAGACCGCGGCCGAGGAGCTGCGCCAGTCGCTGGCCCGGCTCAGCGCCGAGCAGCAGTCCAACTCGGTCTTCTACGCCGGCCCCAAAGGCATACTCGGCATGGGCACCCGCTGGGGTTCCTGGCAGCTCGCCGAGGACCTGGTGCCCGCCGACCCGGCCCGGGAGATCCACCCCTTCCGCAGCTGGGACGTCATACGCGCGATCCACGACCAGCTCGCCCTGCTGGAGCGCGGCCCGCTGAACACCGGCGGCTTCCCCAAGCCGTCCATCAAGCACTGGATCGTCACGCCGATCGGCGAGAAGGCCGCGGCGGTGTCCCGTCCGGAGGGCACCGACGTCGAGGCGTTTCAGGTCAAGCCGCACGCCATACAGGAGATCTGCAACAAGCAGCAGTTCGGCAGCGGCGACCGGCACTATCTGGGCGTGCAGTGGACGCTGTGGGACGGGCAGCTGGTCATCACCATGCTGATCACGGTGACGGTGCTGCACGAGACGCTGCGCATCGAGGTGACCGGGCACGCGCTGGGACCGGTGAACCCGCTGTTCACCTCCAAGCCGGAGCCGCCGAGCAAGGAGGTCGCCAAGTCGCTCAAGCCGTGGGAGACCCGGAAGGTCATGTTGCCGCTGGTCACCACCGACGAGGTGGTCCGGCTCGCCACACGCGCCCCACTGGCCTGGTATCCGCCGCTGCTCAACTGGCTCGGCGGCCAGCTCGTCCTGCCCGAGCCGTTCGGTCTGCGGCACGCGTGGGCCGACCAGCCGTGGCGGCACCGATTCATGGCCGACGACGCGCTGCGCGCGGCCACGCCGGTGCTGCGGGTGGTGCACGCGGCGGCGATCCGGGTGCTGGAGGAGAACGGCGTGGACACGGAGAAGTTCGGCACCCGGTCGGGCGTCCTCAGTGGGCTGGTGCAGGATCCGACGCCGAAGAAGGCCGACCTGTACGACGCGTGAGCGGTGCCCTCGGCAGAGGGCGTCCGCGACTACGCCGGCCAGGCCTCCGCCAGCATCTTCCTGGTGTCCGCCAGCAGCTGGGGCAGCACCTTGGTGTGGCCGACCACCGGCATGAAGTTCGTGTCGCCGCCCCAGCGCGGAACGATGTGCTGGTGCAGGTGGGCGGCGATGCCGGCGCCCGCGACCGTGCCCTGGTTCATCCCGATGTTGAAGCCGTGCGCGCCGGACGCGGTGCGCAGGGCCGTCATGGCCTGCTTGGTCAGCTCGGCCAGCTCGGCGGTCTCCGGACCGGTCAGCTCCGTGTAGTCGGCGACATGCCGGTACGGCACCGTCATCAGATGGCCGCCGTTGTACGGGTAGAGATTCAGCACGGCGTAGACGTGTTCGCCGCGCCGGACGATCAGTCCGTCCTCGTCGGACTTGGCCGGGATGCCGCAGAAAGGACAGCCGTCACCGGCCCCGGGGCCGCTCGGCTTGCCCTCGCCCTGGATGTAGGCCATCCGGTGGGGCGTCCACAGGCGCTGGAACGCGTCCTGCGTCCCCACTCCGATCTGCTGCTCCGGCTCACTCGTCATGCTGTGCAGCATATGGCGTCACCCCCGCCGACCGGGAAAGACCCCCGAGATCACGGGGATCCCGGGGGTCGTTCACGGCGGGTGGATCAGACCTGGACCCGGTCCTCCACGACCTTGGCGATCTTGGCGATGGCCTCGTCGAGGGGGATGCCGTTCTCCTGGGAGCCGTCGCGGTAGCGGAAGGAGACCGAGCCGTTCGACATGTCCTCGTCGCCCGCGATGACCATGAAGGGCACCTTCTGCTTCTGGGCGTTGCGGATCTTCTTCTGCATGCGGTCCGAGGAGGAGTCCACCTCGACGCGCAGGCCCTTCCGGCGAGCCGCCGCGGCGAACCTCTCCAGGTACTCCACGTGCGCGTCGCCGATCGGGATGCCGAGGGCCTGGACCGGGGCCAGCCAGGCCGGGAAGGCGCCCGCGTAGTGCTCCAGCAGGACGGCGAAGAACCGCTCGATCGAGCCGAACAGGGCTCGGTGGATCATGACCGGGCGCTGCTTGGAGCCGTCCGGACCCGTGTACTCCAGGTCGAACCGCTCGGGCAGGTTGAAGTCGAGCTGGATGGTCGACATCTGCCAGGTCCGGCCGATCGCGTCCTTGGCCTGGACGGAGATCTTCGGACCGTAGAAGGCGGCGCCGCCCGGGTCCGGGACCAGCGGCAGGCCCTGCTTCTCGGCGACCTGGCGCAGGGTCTCGGTCGCCTCCTCCCAGGCCTCGTCGGAGCCGACGAACTTCTCCGGGTCCTTGGTGGACAGCTCCAGGTAGAAGTCGGTCAGGCCGTAGTCGCGCAGCAGGCCGAGGACGAAGGTGAGCGTCTTGTCCAGTTCCTCGGACATCTGCTCACGGGTGCAGTAGATGTGCGCGTCGTCCTGCGTGAAGCCCCGCGCACGCGTCAGGCCGTGCACGACGCCCGACTTCTCGTACCGGTACACGGTTCCGAACTCGAAGAGGCGCAGCGGCAGTTCGCGGTAGGAACGGCCGCGCGCGTCGAAGATCAGGTTGTGCATCGGGCAGTTCATGGGCTTCAGGTAGTAGTCCACGCCCTCGTCGAGCTGCATGGGCGGGTACATGCCCTCGGCGTACCAGTCCAGGTGCCCGGACGTCTCGAAGAGCTTCCCCTTCGTCGCATGCGGGGTGTAGACGAACTCGTAGCCCTCTTCCTCGTGCCGGCGGCGCGAGTAGTCCTCCATGACCCGGCGGATGATGCCGCCCTTGGGGTGGAAGACCGCGAGGCCGGAGCCGATCTGCTCCGGGATGGAGAACAGGTCCAGCTCGCTGCCGAGCTTGCGGTGGTCGCGCTTCTCGGCCTCGGCGAGGAAGTCCAGGTGCGCCTTCAGCTCGTCCTTGGACGGCCAGGCGGTGCCGTAGATGCGCTGGAGCATCGGGTTCTTCTCGCTGCCGCGCCAGTAGGCGGCCGCGTTGCGCATGAGCTTGAACGCCGGGATGAGCCGGGTGGAGGGCAGGTGCGGACCGCGGCACAGGTCCTTCCAGCACAGCTCGCCGGTCTTGGCGTCCAGGTTGTCGTAGATCGTCAGCTCACCGGCGCCGATCTCGACGTCCGCGCCGTCGTCGGCGGAGGCGGCGGAGCCCTTGAGACCGATCAGCTCCAGCTTGTACGGCTCGTTCGCCAGCTCGTCACGGGCGGCCTCGTCGGTGACGACACGACGGGAGAAGCGCTGGCCCCTCTTCTGGATCTCCTGCATCTTCTTCTCGATGGCCTTGAGATCCTCGGGCGTGAACGGCTTGTCGACGTCGAAGTCGTAATAGAAGCCGTCCTTGACGGGCGGGCCGATGCCCAGCTTGGCCTCGGGGAACAGCTCCTGCACGGCCTGCGCCATGACGTGCGCGGTGGAGTGGCGCAGGATGTTCAGGCCGTCCTCGGACGAGATCTCCACGCCCTCGACCTCGTCGCCGTCGGACAGCTCGTACGCCAGGTCCTTCAGCTCGCCGCCCACGCGCGCGGCGATGATCGAGCGCTCGCCCGCGAAGAGGTCGGCGGCCGTAGTGCCCGTCGTCACCACGCGTTCTTCCCGCTCGGAATCGCGTTGGATGATCACACGGACGTCTGACACCGGTCTCTCCTGACTGAAGGTGGGTGCGGCGCCATACCAGGAGCGCGCGCACAGGCGATCGTACCGACCCGGCGGCGCCGACCGCGAAACGGTCACCCTCGGTCCCCGTCCCCCTACTCCCTCAGTCCTCGTCCCCGTACGCCTCCCCGCAGGCCTCCTCGAAGAAGTCGAGGTTCTCCTGCAGGGACTTCATCAGCCGGTCCCGCTCCCCCTCGTCGACCTGCACGGGTACGACTCCGGAGGCGCCGGTGATCCTTCGGAAGCCACCGCGCCGTTCCAGCCGGCCGTGCACCCGCACCGGGAGTCCGACGAGGTGGGCGTGGCCGGCGATGCGGTAGTCCTCCTCGTCCAGGGTGACGCGCACGTGCGGGACGTCGGCGCCCGCGAGAACCCGCAGCCGTACCGAGCCCTCGCCGCCGGGTCCGGAGCGGCGCATGCGGACGACGGCGCCGGTGATCCTGACCGGCACGGAGGGTTCCTCGCGCAGGTAGCGGTCGGCGGCCTCGCGCAGGACGGGCAGGTCGCCGGGTGAGAACTCGACGGGTTCGGCGGAGGGCGCACAGCCCTCGGGGACGCCTGCGCCGGGGGCCCAGGCGACGGCGATCCGGGCACCCTCGGTGCCCCGGACGAGAGCGGCCAGTGCTTCGGTCAGCTCGCGGCTGACGCCCGCCCCCACCGCGCCGTCGAAGGCGTCCATGCCACCGGTGGCCCGCCGGTAGTCGACGGCCTCACGGGCGGCGCACAGGGCCTGGTGGAGGCGGACGGCGAGCGGGCGGCCGGTGGGCACGGGCACGAAGGCGGTGAGGTGCCGGCCCTCGGCGGCGGGGCCGACGAGGACGTCCTGAAGGAGCGCGGCGGCGGAGCGGCGGTGGCGGGCGCCGTAGTAGCCGGCACGCGCGCGTGTGGCGAGGGCGGCGGCGAGCAGCATCTGCCGGGCTGTGGTGCGCAGTTGCCCGTCCGCCGTCCAGGGGACGGTGCCGACCGGTCCGCTCGGGGTGTCGCGCCACCAGCGGATCTCGTCGCTGGGCACGGCGAGCGCGATCAGCACCTCGCGGGCGGCGGCCGTGTCGCTGCGGGAGAGGGCGTCGAGGGCCTCGCCGAGCAGATCGTCGCTGTCCGGGAAGGCCCGGCTCTCCGGGACCAGCAGGCTGGTCCCGCCGCCGCCCGGCCCCGGCGGGGTCCAGCGGCCGTAGCGTCCGACGGCCCCGCCGCGCCGCTGCCAGCCGTGCCGGTGCAGCAGGACGCCGAGCACGGCGGGGTCGACCTGGGCCGGGTCGGGGGGCCGGTGCCAGTCGGGGTCGTCGGGATGCGGCCGGACCTGGCGCGGCAGCTCCTCGTACGGACGGCTCCTCATGGTCTGCCTCCCGTCCCGACCCGCGTCATGATCTCGCACAGCGCCCGGTCGTCGAAGATGCGCGAGGTCGGGATCCGCACGGTGGTCCGGTGCCGGCCGGTGACGGGGTGTCCGGCCAGGTTGACCCAGTAGCAGCAGTGCCTCAGGTCGAGCCGGTCGTGGCTGGCGCGCAGCCAGTCGTCCTGCGAGCGCGGGACGAGCATGACGACCAGGATCTTGTGCACCGAGACAGGTGTGCGGGCGAGCTTGCGCAGATGGTCGTTGTCGAGGGTGAAGGAGAAGGAGCGTCCCGGAGGGTTCGGCGCGACCTGGTAGGTGGCCTTGAGCTGCACCTTGATGGTGACTTCGTCGTCGACGGTGTGCCCGGGCGCGCTGTGGCTGACGTGCCAGTCGATGCCGTTGTCCGGGAAGGGCTGGGACAGCGAGCATCCCGCCGCGGCGGCGACCGCGTGGAGATAGCCGACCTGCAGTGTCTCCATGCAGGCGGTGGTGGCGAGCGTGCCACGAAGGGGCCCCGCGCGATCGGGCAGCAGCCCGCCCCGCTCGGGCTGCGCCATGGCCATGACCAACAGCCTTCCAAGCCAAGAGTTTCCCCGCTGTGGGCCGCTGAACTGCAAAGACCCGTACTCCTGTTGTCTCCTTGCGGCGTACGGCGCAAACGGCCCGGGTATCACCAAACGGGCAGAAGACGGAACGTCACCTGCCCTGGGTGAACGAGGAGTTGGGTTGGGATGACGTACTGGTACGAGGGGCCGCTGGCCGCCTTCGACACGGAGACGACGGGCGTGGACGTCGAGACCGACCGGATCGTGTCGGCCGCCGTCGTCGTCCAGGACGCGCCGGGCACCCGGCCCCGGGTCACCCGCTGGCTGGTGAACCCGGGCGTGCCGGTGCCCGAGGAGGCCACGGCGGTGCACGGGCTGACGGAGGCGCACCTGCAGCGCAACGGCCGCTGGCCGGCGCCGGTGATGTACGAGATAGCCGAGCAGCTGGCGGAGCACGCGGCGATGGGCCGCCCGCTGGTGGTGATGAACGCGCCCTTCGATCTGACGCTGCTGGACCGGGAGTTGCGCCGGCACCGGGCGTCCTCGCTGGAGCGCTGGTTCGAGTCGGTGCCGCTCAGGGTGCTGGACCCGCGCGTGCTGGACAAGCACCTGGACCGCTACCGCAAGGGCCGCCGCACCCTGAGCGACCTGTGCGAGCACTACGGCGTGACGCTGCAGGGCGCACACGAGGCGGCGGCGGACGCGCTGGCCGCGCTGGATGTCGTACGCGCCCTGGGCCGCCGGTTCGCGCCCCGTCTGGAACGCCTGACCCCCGCCGAACTGCACACCCTCCAGGCGGGCTGGCACGCGGCACAGGCCCGCGGCCTTCAGGCGTGGTTCGCGCGCAGCGGCTCGGACGAGATCGTCAGCACGGACTGGCCGCTCAGGCCGGAGCTGTCGGCGGCGGCATGAAGGCGCGGAAGGCCGGCCCGCTGCTGCGGACCGGCCTCCTCCCGGTGGGCGATACTGGGTTCGAACCAGTGACCTCTTCGGTGTGAACGAAGCGCTCTCCCACTGAGCTAATCGCCCGGGAACGCACCGAACAATACAGGCCCCGGCGCCGTTCGTTCAAACCGCTCGGAGCCGGCGCAACAGTCCGCGCCGCCCGGCGGCCATCATCAGCCGGTGATTGGCGCGGAAGACGGGCCGTCCCGGCACCGCCAACCGCCTCAGCAGGGGCTTGTGCACGTGGACGAGCTGGTCGTAGCGGGCGAGGGTGCCGGACCCCTCTGCGGTGACCGTCCAGCGTGCCCAGCCCTCGATGTCTCCGGACAGGGCGACCTCCAGCACACCGGCGTCGGGGTCGCGGCGGGTCTGCCGCGCGGTGAAGGTCATGTCGTACGGCAGGAGGGACCGGACGGTGATCACACCGGTGTCGCCGTCCAGCCCGGTCACCGCCCGCACCTGCGGCCACCAGCCCGGATAGTCCTCGGGCCGTTCCAGCACCGCGTACACGACGGCCGGCGGGGCGGGCACGGACCACAGGCTGCGGAAGCGGTACTGGTTCCAGTCCATGGCGGGAGTCTGCCCGGCCGCAGGCACCGAATCTGAGTGCACGTACTCATGCGCCGCGCCGTGCCGTGGGCCACACTCGGGGGGCGAGCGCCGCCGCCCGTGCGACGGCGCTCCCCACCCGCCGGCCGGGCATCCGCTCGCCGAGCAGCGCCAGGTTCCCGACGGCCGCGAGCCCGTTGAGCGCCGTGGCGTCGCCGGACACCCGGCTCGCCTCGCTGCCCTCGACCCGTTGCTGCCGTAGCCTGCCGCCTGTTCGGCCTCGGTGGCGTTGTAGCAGCGGCAGTAGTCCACGCAGACCTTCCTGAACTCGGGCATGCCGACCAGGTGGATCAGCTCGGCGCACAGCTCGCCCAGGCCGAAGACCGCCGAGAGGTGGGACACGGAGACGACCGGCTGGTCGGCGAAGGCGAATCCGCCGGTGTCGAGGTCGTACAGTCCGCTGCCCCGGACGAGGCCGTGGGGCCGGGCGGCGATGCCCTCCATCGTGGACAGCACGCGTGCCTTGGCCTTCTCCCACTGGGGCCCTTGCGTTCCCACTCGGTGAGCCAGGCCGGCACCAGGCCGCTCCCGTCCGGGCCGAGGCCGGTGGAGGTGAAGAGGAAGTCGAGGCGTCCTCGATCTTGGCCTTGGCCGGGATGGAGGCGGTCCGGCTCGGAGAACGGTCCGGCGCCGAAGACCTTGGCCTTGATGAGCTGCTTCGGTGGGGCGGCGAGCCGCGGCGAGGAGTTCGGAGGTGCGGGCGAGGGCGTAGGGGGTGCCGAACCCGGGCTGCCGACCGGAATTCCGAGCTGTTTTTACGTCGACCTCACCGACCTTCGCCACCCCGGCCCGGAAGTGATACACGGTCAGATCACCTGCCCGCCTCTGGTATTCGAGGTCGAGGAGAATTTCGCGCTTGTCGTATTTCCAGAGAAAAGTGACGGTCTTTTGGAAAACGTCTGGGGGATTTCCGCCGACGGCCTGCGTCTGGAACTTCTCCCAGAAGGACCCGTATGTCCGGAAGTCGGCCTTGGTCTTGATCCTCGGGTACTTCTTCTCGAAGAGGGCGATGGTCCGGTCGATCTTCTTGACCCGCTCCCCGGCACCCACCGGGAGAGGATCCGGCGGGCACGTCGGCGCCCCGGATCCGGCGGCCGGACCGGCACCCGGCATCCGGCGGGGCACGGCGGCGCCCCGGGTTCAGGCGGGCAGGCCGGCCAGCCAGTCGAGCAGGATCCGGTTGGTCTCTTCCGGGCGCTCCTGCTGGACGAAGTGTCCGCAGCCTTCGATGATGTGCGAGCCGCGCAGGCCGGGCAGGGTCTCGGGGTACGCCTCGACCGCGCCGGCCAGCCAGGCGAGTGAGGGATCCAGGGCACCGGCGACGAACAGCGAGGGCTGCCGGATCGGGGCACCCGCGTGAACGGCCAGGTCCGTCCAGTCCCGGTCCAGGTTCCGGTACCGGTTCAGCGCCCCGGCCGTCCCGGTCCGCTCGAACTCCCCGGCCAGGAAGTCCAGGCCGTCCTCGCCCAGCCAGGCGGGCGGCGGACCGGCGGGGAAGCGTTCCCGCAGGGTGCCGCCGGGGCCGGTGAAGTGCGGGGCGGGGGCGCCCGGGCCGGGCACGGTGCCGGCGGACAGGGCCGCGTAGAAGCCGGCGAGCCAGCCGCGCACGTCCGGCTCGATCTCCGCCTCGGCCCGGCCCGGCTGCTGGAAGTACGCCACGTAGAACTCCTCCTCCCCGCCCATGCCCGCGAAGACCTCACTGGGCCTCGGACCACCGGGAGGGGTGTACGGCACACCCAGCAGAGCCACCGCACGGAACACGTCCGGCCTGGTCAGAGCAGAGACGGCGGCGATCGTCGCGCCCCAGTCGTGCCCCACGACCACCGCCGCCTCGTCCCCCAGCGCCTCCACGACGGCGACGTTGTCGGCCACCAGGTCGAGCATCCCGTACGCGTCCACGGCCGCCGGTTTCGACGAACGGCCGTAGCCCCGCACATCCACGGCCACGGCCCGGTAACCGGCGGCGGCCAGGGCCGGCAACTGGTGCCGCCAGGAGTACCAGGACTCCGGGAAACCGTGCACCAGGAGCACGAGGGGCCCGCGGCCCTGTTCGACGAGGTGCACCCGGCCGGCCGGGGAGGGCACCAGGCGGTGGACGGGATTGGGGGTGGGGTTCTTGGCGGTGGGGGCTGCTGCGGGTGTCTCGGGCACGGGGTCTCCTGGGAGGGCTCGGACTCGGGGCGTCTGCGGCGTTGCCGGTCGTGGGCCGGTCCGGGCGGGCGGTGGGCGTGCAGAGGGGCTGACGGGCTGGTGAGAGGGGGGCGGAAGGTCGGCGGGGCTGGGCCGTCGGTGTACCGGCGTAGGAGGTCCGCGGTGCCCGGCACCGGCCGGGGTGGGCGTCGGGGCCGGGGCCGGGGCCGCCGGCGGGCCGGTGCCCGGGTCGGTTCTGTCGGTTCGTCTACTTGTTGATCTATCGCTCTGTCGCCTCTGCCGGGCGGGCGGTGCACCAGGGTGGCGTCGGCTCATGTGCTGGTCGGGCGGGCGCGGAGGGGATCGGCGGGCACAGCGGACGGCTCGCGGCCGCCGTGTGGGACCGACGGGCGTCGATCCGGTGGCGGAACGTGTCGACGATGGTGCAGTGAGCGGCCCGGCGGGCACGAGGGATGTTGCCGGTTCGGCAAAAAGGAGGGTCGGGCCGCACGCCCCGACGCAAGGGGCCCGCAGGCGGCCGGTGATCAGGAAAGGGAGCCGACGGGGCGGCACGCCGGTCGGCACGGACGGACTCCGCCGACCCGGCGCGGCCCGTACATGCCGACGGCCCACCTGCTCTTTCGTCAGATGGGCCGTCGGACCGGGTGGGCGATACTGGGTTCGAACCAGTGACCTCTTCGGTGTGAACGAAGCGCTCTCCCACTGAGCTAATCGCCCGGGCGTAGGAAGAACATTACCCCATGTCAGCGGTTGCTTCCGACCAAGGGCCGGGTGGGGCCGGCCGGGCGGCGCGGCCGGCTCACCCGTCCTGGATCCCCCACGGCACGACGAAGCCGAACTTCCACCTGTAGACCCCGGCCAGCACGGCCACGAACACCACCCCGATCGCGGTCAGCGCGATGTTGCGGCGACGCACCTCGGGTTCGAGGGCGCGCTGGGCGGCCTCGGTGACCTTGCACTTGGTCCAGCGGAGCACGAGCTGCGCCCAGACGAACTCGGTCGCCCAGATCGCCGTGCCACCGAAGATCACCACCCAGCCGGGACCCGGCAACGGCAGCATGACGATCCCGGCCACGACCACCGCGAGGCCGACCAAGAAGACGCAGACCTGCCAGCCGAGGTGCAGCAGCCGGCGGGCCTTGATGAATTCCGGTGCCCGGGAACCGAGCCGCCGGCCGCCCATCCCGTCCACGGCGGCCTCGCCCGACCCGTCACTCCCCGTATTCATACAGACAAACCCTACCCGCGCGATTCCGTCACCGGAATGGTCGTTGATCTCGTACGAGTTCTCGGCCGGAAGAGTTACGTAAAGCCACGCAAAACCCTCAGAGGGGTTTACAACGGCATCGTAGGTGGCATGTCGATTTCGCCGACGTGCGAATCCCCGAGCGCACACTGAGCGAAAGGCCCTGGCGCTTATGAACACCACGGTCAGCTGCGAGCTGCACCTGCGCCTCGTTGTGTCGAGCGAGTCCTCCCTGCCTGTCCCCGCAGGCCTGCGGTACGACACGGCCGACCCCTACGCCGTGCACGCCACCTTCCACACCGGAGCCGAGGAGACCGTCGAGTGGGTGTTCGCCCGCGACCTCCTCGCCGAGGGGCTGCACCGTCCCACCGGCACCGGCGACGTCCGAGTCTGGCCGTCGCGCAGCCACGGTCAGGGCGTCGTGTGCATCGCCCTCAGCTCCCCGGAGGGGGAGGCCCTGCTCGAGGCCCCGGCAAGGGCCCTTGAGTCCTTCCTGAAGCGAACCGACGCCGCGGTGCCCCCGGGCACGGAGCATCGGCACTTCGATCTGGATCAGGAGCTCTCACACATCCTGGCGGAGAGCTAGGTCGCGGCCCTCGAAAGCAGCCCGGCGCCGTCCACTCGGGGAGACGGCTCGGGCCAAGACAACCGCATACGGCACAGCCCGGCGCCGTCACCGTGAGCGATGCACGCGGGACGGCGTCCAGGTGTGCCCGCCCGCTTCCGCCGCCGTGCGACCGGGGCGCGCGGCGCGCCGGAGGGAACCAGTCCGGGCGCGGAGGCGTTCCACCGGCAATCGGAGTCGGGCTCGGGCCGGTGCGGTGGGCGCGGATGTCGCTACCATCGGCCAGCATCGGCGGGCGTCGGCCCGACCCCCCAGGCCAGGGAGCGAACAGTGCTGATCACCCACGACACCCGGTGCGCGCTCGACACCGTGGTGGATCTGGTGAACACCGCGCCGGAGGACGACGCGGCGGCCGACGGACTGCCCGACGTCCCGGCCCTCGCGGATTTCGTACGAAACCACAAGATCAGTGATGTCGGTGTGCTGTCGGAGTTCGACCTCTCGGCGGTGCGCAGGGTCCGGGGCCGCTTCGCGGCGATCTTCGCCGCGGCGGACGCCCGCTCGGCCGCGGGGCTGATCAACGAACTGGTCGCTGCGGCGGGCACCACCCCGCGCCTGACGGACCACGACGGCTACGACTGGCATGTGCACTACTTCGCACCCGGCGCCTCCGTGGCCGACCACCTCGCCGCCGACTGCGGCATGGCGCTCGCCTTCTTCGTGGTGGCCGGGGAGCAGGAGCGGCTGCGGCGCTGTGAGGCACCGGACTGCCGGCGCGCCTTCGTCGACCTCTCCCGCAATCGCTCGCGCCGCTACTGCGACAGCCGCACCTGCGGCAACCGGCTGCACGTGGCCGCCTACCGGGCCCGGAGGAAGGAGGCGACGGGCTGACCGGCGCGGGACTGCGGCCGGGGCGACGTCGGTCCCGGCGGGTGGCGCCGGGACGGACGTGTACGGCTCACAGCAACAGCAGGTCGTGCAGCGCAGCCATGAGGAGCAGACACCCGATCACCGCAAGGAAGATCATCAGCGGTGGCTGGGATAGGGCGAAGAGGCACCCGCGCGGCTCGTCCTTCGGCGGCGCGGCCTCGCTCTGTCTCGTGTCCAGCATCTCGCCGCAGATCATGGCGCAGAGGAGGGCCTGCGCGCGATCAACACGCTCGTGGAGTCCGGGAGTTGCCGCATATCGCGCCGTGTCGTCCGACTCGCTTCGGGTTGTGAACGGTTCCGGCCGGACGCGCGACGCTCTGTGTCGTTTCAGTCCGGGGGGGCCGGCAGGGCGGTCGCCCCGCCGTGGAGGCCGCAGGTGTCATATGCCGTGCTTCTTGAGAATGGCCTCGATGTCGCTGAAGTCGTCGCCGGAGCCCGCCGAGCCGGCCGCGCGCGGGGCGACGGAACCCTTCGCGGACCGGCTGCCCGCGCCCAGGGACGGTGCGGAGGCCCCCGGAGCCACGGCCTCGGTGCGCTCGGCCCCGGCCACCGCACGCCCGGCACGGGTGCCGCCGCGCCGGCGCTCCACCGCCCGCGTGCTCGCGAACAGCAGCCAGGCCGCGCCCAGCACGCCGAACCCCGCCCAGGCGGTGGGGCTGAAGGCGGTGTCGGCGAGCCAGCCGACGACCCCGGTCATGACCAGGCCGACCGGCACCAGCGCGTAGGCCGCGATACGGGCCGCCGCGAGGAAACGCTTGCGGTAGGCCGTGACCACCGCGATACCCAGGCCCGCCGCGGACACGGCGGAGCAGACGGTCTCGGCAATCATCCGGTCCTCCTGGCGGGCTGGGTGGGGGGCAGATGTCTCCCGGACGCGGCACACCGCACGGCACGACGCCTCCGTCCCCTCCATCCTGCACCGCCCCGTGCCGGCGATGCCATGCTCCGGCGGGACATCAGGGACATCTCCGGGTCGTCTCCTGCCGAGGTGCGGTGGGCAGCCGTACCGGCACGTCTCCCGGGCCCGCGGCACCCCGGCCGCGCCCACCCTGCGCGGCGGCCCGCACCGCACCCACGTCCCCCGGGCCGGCGCACGGCGGCCGTACCGGCCCGATTGGGTCGCCCGCGTCCGGCCTGGAAGACTGGTCGGCATGAGCGACTCCTCCCCCGATCCCACCCCCGCACGCGCCGACGCCGTCGTCCTCGACATCTGGTGCGAGCTGCAGTGCCCCGACTGCCGCACCGCCCTGGACGACGTCCGCGCGCTGCGTGAGCGCTACGGCGACCGGCTGGAGGTGCGGCTGCGGCATTTCCCGCTGGAGAAGCACAAGCACGCCTTCGCCGCCGCGCAGGCCGCCGAGGAGGCGCTGGCGCAGGGCAAGGGCTGGCCGTACGTGGAGGCCGTGCTGGAGCGGGTCGAGGAGCTGGGCCGTGCGGGCGAACCCTTCCTGGTCGAGGTGGCCGGTGAACTCGGCCTGGGCGCCGACGAGTTCGACACCGCGCTGATCGACGGCCGGCACATACTGATCGTGGACGCCGATCAGGCCGAGGGCAAGGCGATCGGGGTGACCGGCACCCCGACGTACGTCATCGGCGGCGAGCGCCTCGACGGCGGCAAGAGCCAGGAGGGTCTGCGCGCACGCATCGAGGAGATCGCCGACCGTCTGCTGGGCGGCGCCTGACCCGCGGACCGCCCCCGACACGGCGGGACGCCTACCACAGGGCCTTGGAGAGAGCCCGGACCGTCGTCTCGTAGCCGAGCGACTCGTACAGCCGCTCGGCCGGGGCGTTGCCCGCGTGCACATTGAGGCCGAGGAGCGGCCGGCCGGCCTCGATCGCCTGGCGTTCCGCCAACAACATGAGCGTACGGCCGTGTCCCCGGCCCCGGTGCTCCGCGTCGGTCTCGACGTCGTACACGAAGGCCTTGGTGTCCTGCAGGGCCACCCACAGCATGCCCACCCGGACGCCCTCGTGCTCCAGGACGCTGAACAGCATGCCCTCGGTCGCGAGCCCGTGCGGCAGCAGGTGCTCGTGGTCGCTGCGGGCCTTCTCGTACGCCGTGGCCTC
This sequence comes from Streptomyces sp. NTD91, assembly GCF_059510455.1. NCBI lineage: Bacteria > Bacillati > Actinomycetota > Actinomycetes > Kitasatosporales > Streptomycetaceae > Streptomyces > Streptomyces sp. NTD91. The sequence goes on along the minus strand of NZ_JCAJZW010000009.1, from coordinate 50,145 downwards.
GGGGACGCCGCGCTCCATCCACATGCGCGCGTAGTGCTCGCTCTCGTACGCGTGCCACACGTCGAACTCGGTGTCCGTCATCGGCCGCGCGCCAGTTGCCGGCGGCAGTTCGGGCGGAACGGTCCCGAGGCGCTTCTCCATGCCGCGGTTGCGCAGGGTGTAGCCGAGAGCGCCGAACAGCCGCAGGGCGATGTCCGCGGAGGCGGGGACGAGGGTCTCGATCTGTGTGCAGCCCCACCCGCGCGCCACCTCCTCGGCGGCGAGCGCGGCCACCGTGCCCCGGCCGCGCCGCCGGTCGGGCTCGTCGATCCGCAGGCCGATGACGCGTGCCGTCGAGTCCCCGAAGGACGGCGAGGTGCCGAGGTGCATCTCGCCGACGGGACGGCTGTTCACGCACACCTGGAAGCGGCGGGAGCGGGTGCCGTCGGCGTTGTGCTGGAGCGGCTCGAGCGGCCGCAGGGTGGTGGTCATCAGTGGTGTTCTACCCGCGTCCGGCCCTCGAGTCAGCCGGTTTTCCGAGGACTGTGCCGCCCCGCTCGCCAGGCCTGCGGGAGCAGGTGTGCGCCGCCGACCCGCGTTCCGGCTCAGGGGTCCAGGTCCTGCGCGGCGTGCTCGTCGAAGATCCGCATCGCCTTCGCGGTGACGGGTCCCGGGGTGCCGGACAGCTCGCGGTCGTCCACCCGGTGGACGGCCTGGACGTCGCGCAGGGTGGAGGTGAGGAAGACCTCGTCGGCGCGCCGCAGCACGTCCAGCGGCAGGTCGGTCTCCTTGGCCCCCGTCCACTCGACGGTCAGCGCGCGGGTGATGCCGGGCAGGCAGCCGGAGGAGACCGGCGGGGTGTGGATCTCGCCGTCCAGGACGACGAACACGTTCGATCCGGTGCCCTCGCAGAGCTGTCCGACCGTGTTGCCGAACAGCGCCTCCGAGGCGCCGTGTTCATGAGCACGGGCGAGCGCGACGACGTTCTCGGCGTACGAGGTGGTCTTCAGGCCGGTGAGGGCGCCGCGCTCGTTGCGGGTCCACGGGACGGTGATCACGGCGGTGGTGTCCGGGCGGCGGCCGGTCTCGCCGAGGGCGACCACGAGGGTCGGGCCGTGCTCGCCGCGGTCGGAACCGAGCGGGCCGTGACCGCCGGTGTAGGTGATCCGCAGCCGGCCGAGCGGCATCGGGTTCGCCTCCAGCACCGCCGCGCAGGCCCCGCGGATCTCGTCGTGGTCGGGGTCGGGCAGGCCGAGGCCCCGGGCCGAGCGGGTCAGCCGGTCCAGGTGCCGGGTGAGCGCGAACGGCCTGCCGTGGACGGCCTTCACCGTCTCGAAGATGCCGTCCCCCACGGTGAGCCCGTGGTCGAAGACGGAGACACGGGCGGACTCCAGGTCCCGCAGCCCGCCGTCCAGCCAGATCCTCATGCGAACACCCCTCCACTCGCGTCGTACGCCCCCGACGCTACCGCGAGCAGCCGGGACGCCTTGAGCTCGGTCTCCTGCCACTCCCCCTCGGGCTCCGAGCCCCAGGTGATGCCGGCGCCGGTGCCGAAGCGCAGCATCCCGGCTTCCCGGTCGATCCAGAATGTGCGGATGCCGACGGCCAGCTCGCCGGTGCCCCGGTCGGCGTCGACCCAGCCGATGCCGCCGCAGTACGGCCCGCGGGGCGCGGTCTCCAGCGTTGCGATGATCCGCAGGGCGCTGGACTTCGGTGCGCCGGTGACCGAGCCGGGCGGGAAGGCGGCGTCGAGCAGCTCCGGCCAGCCGGCGCCGTCGCGCAGCTCGCCGCGGACCGTGGAGACCAGGTGGACGAGCCCGGGGTGCTTCTCCACGGCGCACAGGTCGGGGACGGTCACGCTGCCGGTGGCGCAGACGCGCCCGATGTCGTTGCGGACCAGGTCCACGATCATCACGTTCTCGGCGTAGTCCTTCTCCAGGAGGTCCGCCTCGGTGCGTCCCGTGCCCTTGATCGGCCCCGACTCCACGACACGCCCGTCCCGGCGCAGAAACAGCTCGGGCGAGGCGGTGGCGATCTCCACGCCGTGCTCCGGCAGCCGGATCGTCCCGGCGTACGGCGCCGGGTTGCCGCGGGCCAGCAGGGCGGCCAGGGCGTCCACGTCGGCGTCCGGGGGGACGGGTGCGCCGAGCACCCGGCAGAGGTTCGCCTGGTAGACCTCGCCGGCCGCTATGTGCTCGCGGATCCGGCGGACGCCCGCCGTGTACGCGGCCCGGTCCAGGGAGGAGGTCCACTCCTCCGCCGCCGGGCCCCGCCAGGCGCCCGGTACCGGGGCGGGCACCGGCTCCGTGCGCACGTCCGCGAAGCGGGCGCAGGTCAGCCGGCCCTCGAAGTCGGCGCAGACGGCCCAGAAGCCGGTGGATTCCAGGGCGGCCGGGTCGCTGGTCACGTCGAGGAGGCCGGTGGCGACGCGGTCGCCGAAACGGGCCAGGGGAAGCAGGCCGGGAGGGTCGTGAAGCACGTGGACGAGTCTAGGTCGGGCGTCCGGCAGGTGGCCCTGTGATGTCCCGGAGGGTGCTGTGACCACGAGGTCCGTCGAGGGCACCGCAGCACGCTGCGCAAACGCGTTTTTGTACTGGCCCGGGAATCCGCTAGAGTTCAACACGTCGCCGGGCCGCGCAAGCGGACCGAAACGACAGGCGGACGTAGCTCAGTTGGTAGAGCGCAACCTTGCCAAGGTTGAGGTCGCGAGTTCGAGCCTCGTCGTCCGCTCGAAGGAAGAAGGGGATCGTTCGGTCCCCTAGACTCCTGGTGGAGTGGCCGAGAGGCGAGGCAACGGCCTGCAAAGCCGTCTACACGGGTTCAAATCCCGTCTCCACCTCCAAGGACGATTAGCTCAGCGGGAGAGCGCTTCCCTGACACGGAAGAGGTCACTGGTTCAATCCCAGTATCGTCCACTGGATCCTCTCGTAGGATCCTGGATCTTCTCGAAGATCCCCACCCGCGCGATTAGCTCAGCGGGAGAGCGCTTCCCTGACACGGAAGAGGTCACTGGTTCAATCCCAGTATCGCGCACTGCCTGTGACTCACCCGTCACAGGGCACGGACGATTAGCTCAGCGGGAGAGCGCTTCCCTGACACGGAAGAGGTCACTGGTTCAATCCCAGTATCGTCCACGCGGCACGAAGCCCCCCGGTCGTCTCGTACGGCGGGGGGCTTCCGCGTGCTCAGCTGGAGAAGAGCATGTGCGCCCAGCTCTTGTGGTGGTCGTGGTGGTGGCCGTGGCCGCCGTGGTGACCGCCGTGCGGGGCGCCCCAGGCGGGCGCGTGCGGGGCCGGGTACGGCTGCGGGGCCGGCGGGACCGGCTTGGACCACTGGGCCTCCAGCTGGGTCAGCGCCTCCAGCTCGCCGTAGTCGAGGAAGATGCCGCGGCAGCCGCTGCACTGCTCGATCTGGACGCCGCTGCGGTTGTAGGTGTGCATCGGCGCGTGGCACTTCGGACAATGCATGGTCGGCTCAACTCCTCGCCGGTCGGTCCTGCTTCGTGCTTCTCCGGAACAGACTCCGTCCGGTCCCGGCTGGTTGCAGCCTAGTGCCCCCAAACAGGCAACGTTCGCCCCGTCGCGACGCCCGGCGCGCTCCCCCACTGCCTGGGGGCGTGGTAAGTGCCCCCACTCGCCGCACGGACCGGAGGCCCACGTACGTCCCGTACGAGGGCCTCCGGCCGGCACGCCGACAGCACGCACCGGACGCCCGCTCCCGACGGGCAGACGTCGCCTGCCGGGGCATCAGTCGCCGTCCAGCGGCGCCAACCGGTGCGGAACCGGGGACATTCGGGCACATGCGTCGACGACCGCCCGCTCCACCTCGTCCAGCGGGCGGTCGGCAGCAAGCGCCTTGGTGACGGCGAGGGCGGCCGTCTGCACGGTCAGCGCGCGGGCCGGCACGTCCAGGGCGGCCCACGGGTCACCGGCCGCGGGCACGGCCGGCCCACCGGCCCGGCGGTAGGCGCCGAGGAAACGGGTCCACTCGTCGGACGGGAGGAGCCCGCAGGCGTACCAGGCGGCTGGGCGGGCGAGGTCCCAGGCCGGGACGCCGGCGCCCAGGTCGTCGACGTCGATCAGCCGCCAGGGGCCGTCCGGCGCCGGGTGGCGGACGAGCTGACCGAGGTGCAGGTCGCCGTGGCACAGGGCGGGGGTGCCCGGCACGGGAGCCTCGGCGCGGGCCCAGGCGGGCAGGGCGGCCCAGGCCGCGAGAACGGGACCGGCGGCGGGGTGCGGCCCCGCAAGCAGGGCCGTGCGGAGCCGGGCGACGGCGCGGGCGGCCTTCGCCGGGCCGCGCATCGGGGGCAGTCCGGGCGGCGAGGGCGTGCGGTGCAGCCGGGCAAGGAGGGTGGCGGTGGCCTCCCAGGGGGCCGCGTCCGCGGCGCCCGGGTCCACGGGGGCGCCGTACGGCCAGAAGGTCACGAGGCGGCCCAGCAGCGCGGTCGGGGCCGGGGCGAGTGGTGGCAGGAGAACGCCGGGGAGGCGGGCGGCCATGGCGAGGCGCCGGGTCAGCTCGTCGGGGTCGGTACCGGGGGCGTGGGCCTTCGCGACGGTGCCGGCGTGCCGTACGACGGTGGCGTCGGGGCGGTCGGCGAGCGGTGTGCTGCCGCAGGCACAGGGGGCGCCGTCGGTGCCGGGGTGGGCGGCGGCCCTGGCCGTCGCGGTCAGCGCCGGTATGAGGGCGGGGGTGTCTGTGGTCAACGGTGCCTCGGCAAGGTGGACTGGGCAGACGAGGGTACTGGCGCGAACGGGCTGCTCGGCACCCCAGGGAGTTTCGTTCGGATCAGCCAGGGTCCGCGACGCCCGGCACGGCACCTCGCCGCGGGACCACCCGAGTACGCCCAGATACGCGGGGGATCCTCCGCCTTACGCTGCACCGCACCGGCGCCGCGGCCCGTCCGACCTGATCCGAACCAGACCCCCAGGCGTACGGCCCCGCCCTGAAAACCCGCCCCCTGAACGGCGCATGCCGGCGCAGCTCCCCAGCTGCGCCGGCATTCGTGCCGTCCGCCGCACCCCCGTCCCCACGGGGTTTCCTGGATGGATGTCCCCGCCCGGACCGCTCTTCCGGGCCTGGGGACGCCGCTCAGCGCCCCAGCATCACACCCACGGACGACGCCTGTGTGGCCACCGTCTCCCAGCCGTCGAAGACCAGCAGGAGCAGGGCCGCCAGGGGAAGGGCCATGAGCGTCGCCACCAAGGGGTGGCGGCGGCCCGTCCGGCGCGGTGCGAACGCCGGGCGTCGCGGTGCCGTGTGGGCCATGGTCCCTCTCCTGACCGTGTCGGTTGTCGTCGGCAGCGGCGGATGCCTGACCTCGGGGGACGAGTGCTGCACCCGCCGCTTGACCTCAAATCTAGGCGCGGGGCCGCATCACGGCGTCATGCCCTCGTATCGATTGCCGGGCCTCCCCGAGGATGAGGCACGATCCGGGACGTACTCCCCTGGGTGGAGACGCGCAACGGGGTCTCGGGGTCTTCCCGGAGGGGGCGCCCGCCGTGTCGGTCATGTCCGAAGCGCCCTGCGACCGGAATGAGTGACTTCGATCACTCCGGGCAGGGGTGGGACCGGCGCCGCGCACGGTCCGTCGCCGGCCCCGCGCCGGGGTCCGCGGGCCCCGGGCGGCGGGTGCCGGGCAGGCAGGGGAACCGATGCCACCTGGCGCGTCATGATCCCAACGCCTGCCCGCACTTGCGCCGTTGGCGACTGCGATGACCCAAGACCCCGGCCCGCGCCCGCTTCCTGACCGCGTTTCATGTCGTACCGCGGGAAGCCACATTCCTTCAGCGCCGGAGGGCGCGGCCTCTGCGCGCAGGCGGCCGTGGAAACGTAAGCTGTGCCACGTCACAGGGACCGGGCAGCGGGGATGAACATGGCGATGATGCGCCTGAGGCGCGAGGACCCGCGCGTCGTCGGCTCGTTCAGGCTTCACCGACGGCTCGGCGCGGGCGGCATGGGTGTGGTCTACCTCGGCTCCGACAAGAAGGGGCAGCGGGTCGCGCTGAAGGTGATCCGGCCCGACCTTGCGGAGGACCAGGAGTTCCGGTCGCGGTTCGCCCGTGAGGTCTCCGCCGCCCGGCGCATCCGGGGCGGCTGTACGGCCCGGCTGGTGGCTGCCGACCTGGAGGCCGAGCGGCCCTGGTTCGCCACGCAGTACGTGCCCGGACCCTCCCTGCACGACAAGGTCGCCGACGAGGGCCCGCTGAGCGCGGCCGACACCGCCGCGATCGGTGCGGCACTGTCCGAGGGCCTGGTCGCGGTGCACGAGGCCGGTGTCGTCCACCGGGACCTGAAGCCCTCCAACATCCTGCTGTCCCCCAAGGGGCCGCGGATCATCGACTTCGGCATCGCCTGGGCCACGGGCGCCTCCACACTGACCCACGTGGGCACGGCGGTCGGCTCTCCCGGCTTCCTCGCGCCGGAGCAGGTGCGCGGCGCGGCCGTCACCCCGGCGACGGACGTGTTCTCGCTGGGCGCGACCCTCGCCTACGCCTCCACCGGTGACTCGCCCTTCGGGCACGGCAGTTCGGAGGTGATGCTGTACCGGGTGGTGCACGAGGAGCCGCACCTGCACGGCGTACCGGACGCGCTCGCCCCGCTGGTGCGGGCCTGTCTGGCGAAGGACCCCGAGGACCGGCCCAGCACTCTGCAGCTGTCGCTGCGGCTCAAGGAGATCGCCGCGCGGGAGGCTCAGGACCTGGACGGCGGACGGCCGCCCGCGCCGCGTGCCGCGGAGGCGGACCGGCCCACCGGGCGGCTCGTGGACACCTACCCCGAGCCGCAGCGCGCCCGGCGCACCTCCCCCGGCACGCCGGTGCCTCGCGGCGGCACCCCCGCCCGGGGCGGAACACCGGCGCGTGGCGGAACGCCCGCACGGACCGGCAGCGGCCCGCGCGGAAACGGCACGGGCGCCTCGGCACGGCCCCGCTCGGCGCGTACGACCCCGGCACCGCGCTCGGGCAGCGGGGGCCGTCCGGCCCTGCGGAGCGGTTCCGGGCGGCCCCCGCAGCGGACGACGGGCACCGGGCTCCGGCCGGCCAACCCCCGGCTGTTGCGCCAGCGGCTGTTCGTGTTCGTGGTGGTGACGCTGCTCGTGGCGCTCGGCATCGCGGTGGCGCAGGGCTGCCAGGGTCCGGCCCGCGGGCTCGGCGACGACGCCGTCCCGCGGCAACGGCAGACACAGCCGGCCCACGCGGCGGACGCCGGGCGGCCGGTGCCCGACCGGTACGCTCCGGCACCCGCCACCAAGCTCAGGCGCCAGGGTCCTGTCGTCGAACCCGTCGCCCGCCCGACGGGCGGGCGGGAGTTCGACGACGGGAACTACGACTCCGGGCGGCCGGCGGTCACGGCGTAGAAGGCGACCGCCGCGGCCGCGCCCACGTTGAGCGAGTCGACGCCGTGGGACATCGGGATGCGGACCCATTCGTCGGCGGCGACCAGCGCCTGGGTGGACAGTCCGTCGCCCTCGGCGCCAAGCATCAGGGCCACCCGGTCCATCCGGTGCGGGGCGGCCTCGTCGAGGGTGCGGGCCTTGTCGTCCGGGGTGAGGGCGAGCAGCGTGAAGCCGGCCTCGCGGACCGAGTCCAGCCCCTTCGGCCAGGTCTCCAGCCGGGCGTACGGCACCGAGAACACCGCGCCCATGGAGACCTTGACGCTACGGCGGTACAGCGGGTCGGCGCAGTCGGGTGACAGCAGCACCGCGTCCATGCCGAGGGCGGCGGCCGAGCGGAAGATCGCGCCGATGTTGGTGTGGTCGTTGACCGACTCCATGACCACGACCCGGCGCGCGGACCGCAGCAGTTCGCCGGCCGTGGGCAGCGGCTTGCGCTGCATGGAGGCGAGCGCGCCCCGGTGCACGTGGTAACCGGTGACCTGCTCGGCGAGTTCGGGGCTCACGGCGTAGACGGGGGCGGGGAGTTCGTCGATGACGTCGCGCATGACGTCGATCCACTTGGCCGAGAGCAGCATGGAGCGCATCTCGTAGCCTGCTTCCTTGGCCCTGCGGATGACCTTCTCGCCCTCGGCGATGAACAGGCCCTCGGCGGGTTCGCGCTTGCGGCGCAGTTCGACGTCGGTCAGGCCTGTGTAGTCGGAGAGGCGCGGGTCGTCGGGATCCTCGACGGTGATGAGATCGGCCACAGGGTGATACTGCCTTGTCCTGGGTGTGCTGCCAACGGCTGGGAATGACTAGGTTACCCGGGGTTACGCATGATCAAGCGGTTGGTCGTCATGTGGTGGGCGCGGGGCCGACCGTCACGACCTCGCCGATCACGATGACCGCCGGGGGCCTGACGTCCTCGGTCCGCACGGTCTCGGCGACCGTGGCGAGGGTGGCGTCGACGCGGCGCTGCGCGGCCGTCGTGCCTTCCTGGACCAGCGCGACGGGGGTCTGCGGGGACTTCCCGTGCGCGACGAGCGTCTCGGCGATCTTCCCGATCTTGTCGACGCCCATGAGGATCACCAGCGTCCCGGTGAGCTTGGCCAGCGACGGCCAGTCGACCAGGGAGCGCTCGTCGTCCGGGGCGACATGGCCGCTGACGACCGTGAACTCGTGCGCCACCCCCCGGTGCGTGACCGGGATGCCGGCCGCGCCCGGCACCGAGATCGAGCTGGAGATGCCGGGGACCACGGTGCAGGGGATGCCGGCCTCGGCGAGTGCCTGGACCTCCTCCATGCCCCGGCCGAACACGTACGGGTCGCCGCCCTTGAGCCGTACGACCGACTTGCCCTGCTTGGCGTGCTCGACGAGCGCGTTGTTGATGGCCTCCTGGGCCATGAAGCGGCCGTACGGGATCTTCGCCGCGTCGATGACCTCGACGTGCGGCGGCAGTTCCGCGAGCAGGTCACGCGGACCGAGCCGGTCGGCGATGACGACGTCCGCCGCGGCGAGCAGCCGGCGGCCACGGACCGTGATCAGGTCGGGGTCGCCGGGGCCGCCGCCGACCAGGGCGACACCCGGGGTGCGGGTGCGGTGGTGCGGGGCCACCAGGGTGCCGTCCCGCAGTCCCTCCACCACCGCGTCCCGGATGGCGGCGGTGTGCCGCGGGTCGCGGCCGCGCGCCTCGGTGGTGAGAACGGCGACGGTGACGCCCTCGCTGTGGCCGGTGGCCGGGGTCCAGGCGGTGGCCTGGTCGGCGTCGTCGGAGCGGACGCACCAGACGCGGTGGCGCTCGGCCTCGGCGGACGCCCGCGCGTTGGCCTCGGGGTCGCTGGTGGCGATCAGGGCGTACCAGGCCTCGGCGAGGTCGCCGTCCTGGTAGGGCCGCCTGGCCCAGGTGATCTCCCCCGACTCGGCCATGGCCTCGACCGAGGGAGTCGCCTCCGGTGAGACGAGGGTGATGTCCGCGCCCGCCGCGATCAGTGCCGGGAGGCGGCGCTGGGCCACCGTGCCGCCGCCGAGGACGACCACGCGGCGGCCGGAGAGGCGGAGGCCTACGGGGTAGGCGGGGTGTTCGGCCATGGCTGGCTCCTCCGGGGCTGTGCGGTGGCGCTGACGTGCGGATTTTATGCGGGGCGGGGTTGCGCCCGAGCAGGTGTCCGGTGGCTGGGCACGATGGCCGGGCACGGACCGACGGACGTTCGCGACAGGGGCCCGGCACCGCGGCGGTCCCGGGCCCCTGGGAGCGCCCGCTACTTCTCCGTCACTCCCGCCGAATCGAACGTCGCCACCTCGTGCATCGCCCTCGCAGTGCTCTGCACCAGCGGAAGCGCCAGCAGGGCACCCGTGCCCTCGCCCAGCCGCAGGTCCAGGTCGACCAGGGGGCGCAGGCCCAGCTTGTTGAGGGCAGCCACGTGGCCGGGCTCCGCGCTGCGGTGGCCGGCGATGCAGGCCGCGAGGACCTCGGGGGCGATGGCGCGGGCGACCAGGGCGGCGGCACCGGCGCTGACGCCGTCCAGGATCACCGGCGTACGCAGGGACGCGCCGCCGAGCAGCAGGCCGACCATGGCGGCGTGCTCGAAGCCGCCGATGGCGGCCAGGACGCCGACGGGGTCGGCCGGGTCGGGCTGGTGGAGTTCCAGGGCACGGCGGACGACCTCGGTCTTGCGGGCCAGGGTCTCGTCGTTGATGCCGGTGCCGCGGCCGGTGACCTCGGCCGGGTCGGCGCCCGTGAAGACCGAGATGAGGGCGGCCGACGCCGTGGTGTTGGCGATGCCCATCTCGCCGGTCAGCAGCGCCTTGTTGCCGGCCGCCACCAGGTCGCGGGCGGTCTCGATGCCGACCTCGATGGCCGCCTTGGCCTCCTCGCGGGTCATGGCGGGGCCGGTGGTCATGTCGGACGTGCCGCCCCGGATCTTGCGGGGCAGCAGGCCGGGGGTGGCGGGCAGGTCGGCGGCGACGCCGACGTCCACGACGCACACCTCGGCGCCCACCTGGCCCGCGAAGGCGTTGCAGACCGCTCCGCCGCCCAGGAAGTTGGCCACCATCTGGGCGGTGACCTCCTGCGGCCAGGGGGTGACGCCCTGGGCGTGCACGCCGTGATCGCCCGCGAAGATCGCGACGGCGGCGGGCTCCGGGATCGGCGGCGGGCACTGCCGGGACAGCCCGGACAGCTGCGCGGAGATGATCTCCAGCATGCCGAGCGCGCCGGCCGGCTTGGTCATGCGCTTCTGGCGCTCCCAGGCCTCGCCGAGGGCCTTGGCGTCGAGCGGGCGGATCTGGGCGACGGTCTCGGCAAGCAGGTCGTGGGGTTCCTCTCCGGGCAGGGCGCGGCGGCCGTACGTCTCCTCGTGCACCACCCAGGACAGGGGGCGTCGCTTGGACCACCCGGCCTGCATCAGCTCGGGCTCGTCCGGGAATTCGTCGACGTACCCGACGCACAGATAGGCGACGACCTCCAGGTGCTCGGGCAGGCCGAGCGCGCGGACCATCTCCCGCTCGTCGAAGAAGCTGACCCAGCCGACGCCGAGGCCTTCGGCGCGGGCGGCGAGCCAGAGGTTCTCCACCGCGAGCGCCGAGGAGTAGGGCGCCATCTGCGGCTGGGTGTGACGGCCGAGGGTGTGCCGGCCGCCGCGGGTGGGGTCGGCGGTGACGACGATGTTGACCGGGGTGTCGAGGATGGCCTCGATCTTCAGTTCCTTGAACTGCTTGGCCCGGCCCTTGGGCAGCGACTTGGCGTAGGCCTCGCGCTGGCGCATCGCCAGTTCGTGCATCGTGCGCCGGGTCTCGGCGGAGCGGATGACGACGAAGTCCCAGGGCTGCGAGTGGCCCACGGAGGGCGCCGTGTGCGCGGCCTCCAGGACGCGCAGCAGCACCTCGTGCGGGATGGGGTCGCTGCGGAAGCCGTTGCGGATGTCCCTGCGCTCGCGCATGACCTTCAGGACGGCCTCGCGCTCGGCGTCGGCGTAGCCGGGCGCCGCCGGGCCGCCGGTCTGTCGTGCTTCCGCCACTGCTGCCGTGCCGCCTTCCGCCTGGTCGGTGGCCCGGATCTGCGGGTCCTCCGCGTCCTGTACGGCAGCGGGCGCCTGCACCGGCGCGGGCTCGCCCTCGCGCGGCGCGGGCACGCTGGGCGCCGCCTCCTGTTCCTCCTCCGTGGGGAGTACCAGGGGTTGCGGCGGGGTCGGCGCCAGGTGCGGGGTCGTGGGGACCTGGCCCTCGACCGGCACGAACTGCCCGAGCGGCTGCTCGGGATGCGGCAGCACATGGGAGGGCAGCGGTTCGGCAAGGGCGCCCGGTCCGCCGGTCTCCACGGGCGCGGAACCGTCGGCCGGCGCGGGTCCGGCTTCGGCGGCGGCCGGCACCGGGGTGCCGCCCGGCTTCGGGGCGGCCGTGGCCTCCGCGGGCTGTGACTGCGAGGCGGTGGCAGCGACGGCATCGGGGCCGGCCGTGCCGGGCTGGGCCTGCGGATGCGGTTCCACGGCCGGATGGGGCTGCGGCTCACCGGGTACCGCCTGGGCGTCGTGCGCAAGGGGCTGCTCGGCCAGCTGCGGGCCCTGTGGGACGTGTGCCGGGTAGGGGTACGGCTCGGCGGCCCCGGGGCCGCCGGGCGCGGAGTCCGGTACGACGCCCGGGGCCGGAGGTGCGGCGGTGGCCCGGGCGTCCGCCGGCTCCGGAGTGACGGCCCGAGTGACGGCCGGGGTGCCGGACGCGGGCGCCGGTACGGCACCGGCCTCGGGCGCGACGGAGGGTTCGGGTGTGTGCACGGCGTCGGTGACCGGCGGGACCTCGGCGGGCACGGCGCCGGCCTGCTCGTCAGCCGTACCGGACTGGGCATCAGCCGCACCGGGAAGCGTCGGCACGGCGTCGGTGACCGGCACGGCGTCGGTGACCGGTAGGGCCTCGGCGGGCACGGCGCCGGGCTGGGCGTCCACGGCACCGGGGCTGTGCGGGTCGGGCTGTGCCGGGGTGGCGTCGCCCGGGGTGTGCGGGGCACCTGTCGCGGCGGCCGGTGCCTGCGCGGCGGGAGCGGGCGCGGGACCGTCCTGGGCGACAGGGGCGCCGTCGTCGGCGACGGCAGCCTGGCCGGACGGCACGGTCGCCGCGTCGGCCCCGGCCGGAGCCACGGCGACCCCCTCGGTGACAGGGCCGGTGTCCGCGGCCGACGTCTCGGCGCCGCCCTGCGGTTCGCCCCCGGCCTGCTCCGGGGCCCGGCCGGGCCCGTCCTCACCGGAGCGCTGAACGGCCTCGACCGGCCCGGCGCCGTCGGCGACGGGCACGCCTGCCTGTTCGGCCGGCCCGGCCTCGGTCCGCGCGGGCGTCGGCGCAGCCTCGTGTGTGGGCGCGGCCAGGACCTGGTCATGATCCGGGGCCGCCGTCTCCGCGGTCATCGGCACCGGAGCCCCCCCGGCACCCACGACGACCTGGCCGGGCTCGGCGGTCAGGGCCGCCCCGGCCGCCTCGGCACCTCGATCGGACCGACCGGCGTCCACCGACGCCTGGCCGGCAACCGTGAGACCGCCCACGGCAACGAGTCCGCCGTCCCCGGCAGTCGTCCCGTCGGCAGGCTCCGCACCGGCCGCGTCCCCCGCGCTCTCACCGCCCTGGCCGGGAACAGTGACAGTGGCCTGAACGTCCTCGGCGCCTTCCGCCACGCCGGATTCGGCAACGGCCGGACCGGCGGCCAAGGGCTCGGCGCCCTGAGGAACCCCCGCCCAAGCCGTGTGCACCACCCCGTCGTGGCCGTGCACGGGCTGTACGCCGTCGTGGCCGTGGACCAGTTGCGCGGTGCCGGGCGCCGGTGCGGCGGCCTGGTTCGTGAGGCGGGCGACGGCGGCCTGCGCGGCGCCGGACGCTTCGGCCTGTGCGGCGGTGTCCACCACGACAGCCGCCGGGTCAACCGTTTCGGCAGCGGGAGTCTGGACGCCGGCCTGGACCGCGGGGGCGGTCGGTGCCGCACCCCAGGGAGCCGCGCTCTGCGGGGCCGTCTCACCCGGCAGCTGGGCGTCGAGGTACTCGGGGCCGGCGGCGACCGGACCGGGCTGCCGTACCGGCGCACCGGCCGGGCCGCGGTCGGCGAGGGAGCGGACCGGGCTCGCGGAGGCGTCGGGAATGGGCGGCCCGAGGTGCAGCGGACGGCGCGGCGGCTGCGCGGCGGCCTGCTGGTCCTGCGGAGCCGAGAGGATCGGCGACGGCGGCACCGAGGCCGGGGCCGGGTTCGGCAGCCGGACGCCGCCGAGGTCGACGGAACCGCTGTCACGGCCGGCCGCCTCGTGCGCCCCCGGCTGGTGAACGGCCTCGACGACCGGTTCCGGTGCGGGTGGCGGAACCTCGTTGCCCCATGCGCCCTGGGCGCCCGGCAGCAGCAGGTCTTCGTCCTCGGCGGGTGCCTCGGAGAGGTAGGTGTACGCACCGGGCGCGGCGACGCCCGGCTGCTCCACCATGCCTGCGCTCTCCGGCTCCCCCTCGCCCGGGACCTGGCCGGTGTCGGTCATGCGTACCCCTCGCCCATCGGTTTAGTGCTCCTACGACCAGCTCACCCGGAACGGCGCACCGACCGCCCATAGTGAAGAACGAGCGTCCGTGCCCAGCGGCACGAACGACCCGCCGGAAAAGGCGACAAAGCCATTCAGTGGCATTGTCCCGGCCGCCCGGCCCTCGCGACAGCATGATCCGCGACAGCCCGCTGTGGACTGCGCCACGTTGCGCGTCCTCCGGTTCCGCAGTACCACACCCACCCCAAAACGGGCGTGCTTTCCGGACATTGGCGAACGAAGTTCCGGGCCGCCGGTGTGGCACAACGATCGGCCAGCCTACCGCGCGCGGTACGACAATCGGATCACGGGGCGCGTTCGGGGAGCGCCCGCCCGTCACCCCTTATCGAGGCGCTTCGCGCCGCAGCAGTTCTGCCGTGAGCAGGAACGCGACGCTCCGCTCGGTCTCCGTCCAGGCACGGGTGTCGAGTTCGACGGACTGCAGCAGTGCGCACTCGACCCGGTATCCGTGCTCGGTCAGGTCGCGGCCGACGAGTTCGGCCGCGTCGCGGGTGGCGGCGTCGGTGACGATGCGCTGCGGGCGCCGGTCGGCGACGGCGGAGACGACAGCAGCTCCCCCGCCTCCGACCCGGACGACGTCCGGTTCGGGCAGGTCCTCCAGGACGTGCGGGGCGGTGCCCTGGACGATCTGGAGCTGGGCGCCGTACCGGCGCGCGGCCGCGTCGGTACGGGCACAGGCGGCGGGATCGCGGTCGACGGCGATGACGGCCGCTCCGGCGCGCGCGGCCTCGGCGGCGAACGCGCCGGAGCCGCTGCCGATGTCCCAGACCAGGTCGCCGACCCGGGGGCCGAGCCGGGCGAGTTGGGCGGCGCGCAGCAGCTGCCGTTCACCCTCGCCGAGGCCGCCGGCCGGTCCGTCGCCGTAGCTCGCGTCGGGCTGCACCCAGCCGCGCGGGCCGGCGCCCGGGTCGCGGCCGGCGATCCAGCCACCGCCCTCCCCCGCGCCGACCGGGCCACCGATGACGATGACGACGTTGGGGTCGCGCCAGGTGTGGTCGGCGGCCTTGTCGGAGGTGACGACGGTGACCTGCTCGCGGTCGGTGCCCAGTTCCTCGCAGATGACGAAGGTCCGGTGGACGCCCTCCAACAGCAGCCCGAGTTCGGCCGGTCCGGCGCCGGGCGCGGTGAGGACGGCGACCTTGGTGTGGGCGCGGCAGACGTTCACGGCCCGGCGCAGGGTGCGCGGGTGGGCGACGACCACCTGGGCGTCGTCCCAGGGCATGCCGGCGCGGGCGAAGGCGGCGGCCACGGAGGAGACGGCGGGCACGACCTCGACCTCCAGGCCGAACTCCGGGGCGCGCAGGGTCCGCACGACACCGAAGAAGCCGGGATCGCCGTCGGCGAACACGACGGCGGTGCCGCGATGGGCGGCGATCCGGCGGGCGGCGAGCGCGACGCTGCCCAGGCGGACGCGTTCGGCGGCGGGCGGGACCTCGGGCAGCGCCAGGTGGTGCGCCGCTCCTGCCACGAGTGTGGCGGCGCCGAGGGCGGCTCGTGCCGCGTCGGTCAGCGGCGAGCCGTCCCAGCCGATCACCGTGACCCGGTCGGCCATCGTCGTTTCTCTCCAGGTCGTCGCAGGTCGTCAGGGGTACGGGCCCGTGGCCGGGCCTCCCGAGCGTACCTGGTGGGGCTGAGGGGCTCAGTTCCAGTCGGAGTACGAGGTGAAACCGCCCGTGTCGGCGAGCTGCTCCTCGACGCCGTCGAGGTCCTCGGGCAGCAGGCTCCAGACGATGAGGTCGGTGCGCACGTCGGTCCACTCGCCCCGAGTGTCCCGGGTCCGGGCTATCCAGGCGCCGCGCAGGACGCCCTCGCTGATGCAGCCGATCTTCTGGGCCACCTGCTGGGAAGCGGTGTTGTCGGCCGCGGTGCGCAGCTCCAGGCGCTCGAACTTCTGGTCGTGGAACAGCCACTGGGCGGTGGCCAGGGCCGCCTCGGAGGCGTAGCCCTCGCCGCGTGCCCAGGGGGCGATGACGTAGGCGATCTCGGCGGAGCGCACGCGCCAGTCGGCGTGCCGCAGATGGACGGTGCCGACCAGGCGCTGGGTGAGGAACTCGTCCACGGCGAAGACGATGCCGCGTCCCTGCGCCCGTTCGGCGGGGGCGTGTTCGGTGATCCAGGCGCGGGCGTCGGCCTCGGTGTACGGCTGCGGCACGGAGGTCCAGGCGGTGACCAGTTCGTCGTTCATCATCTCGGCGAAGGCCTCGACGTCGGACTCCTCGAAGGGACGCAGCACCAACCGCTCCGTGCTGATGGAGATGTTGGGGAAGGTGCTAGTCATGCGCCGCTCCGTAACCTTCGGAAACCTTCAGGGCCTGCTGAACTGCCCAGCATGCAGCATGTAACCACTGAACCGCACGATCGGGGCCCGCTCCCGTGCGGGAGCGGGCCCGTGGGCGGGCGGGCCGGATCAGAAGGAGGGGATGACCGAGCCCTGGTACTTGTCCGCGATGAGCTTCTTGACCTCGGGCGAGACGAGGAGCTTGGCGAGCTTCTTGACCCGCGGGTCCTTCTCGTTGCCCTTCTTCACGGCGAGGAAGTTGGCATACGGGTTGTTCTTGGCGGACTCCAGGATGATGGCGTCCTTGGCGGGCTTCAGACCGGCGGAGATGGCGTAGTTGCCGTTCACCACGGCCGCGTCCACGTCGTCCAGGGAGCGCGGGGTCTGGGCGGCCTCGACCTCCTTGAACCTGAGGTTCTTGGGGTTCTTGGTGATGTCCTGCGGGGTGGCCTCGTTGCCGACGCCGGGCTTGAGGGCGATGAGGCCGTTCGCGGCGAGCAGCTTCAGGGCACGGGCCTCGTTGACGGCGTCGTTCGGGACGGCGACGGTCGCACCGCTCTTCAGCGCGTCGGCCTTCTTGACCTTGTGGGAGTAGAGACCGAGCGGCTCCAGGTGCACCGTGACGACGGGCACGATGTGGGTGCCCCGCTTGGCGTTGAAGTCGTCCAGGTACGGCTGGTTCTGGAAGTAGTTGGCGTCCACGGAGCCGTCCTCGGTCGCCGTGTTCGGCGTGATGTAGTCCGTGAACTCCTTGACCTCCAGGTCGAGGCCCGCCTTCTTCGCCAGGTTCTTCTTGACGAAGTCCAGGATCTCGGCGTGCGGGGTCGGGCTCGCGGCGACGACGAGCGGGCCGCTGTAGTCGTGGGAGGCGGAGGAACTGCCGGAGCCGCAGGCGGTCAGCCCGAAGGTGAGGGCTCCGGCGGCGAGGACGGCGGTGGTGAGCTTGGCGGTGTTACGCACGAAAAGTGCCTTTCCTTAAGGGTGGTGCGACCCCGGACCAGGGGCTGTCGGCGCGAAGCGCCGTCGTCGGGGGGTGGTCGGGTGGCGGGTGGGCGAACGGGCAGTCGTGGGCAGCGCTCAGGCGGCCTTGCCGACGTCGGCCGCCGCCGGCTCCTTCGCCTTCAGCAGGCGGAGCCTGGGCGCCGGGCCAAAGCGGCCGCCGCGGCTGTGCAGGGAGCGTGCGGCGAGGTCGCCGGCGAACTGGATGAGGGAGATGACGACGGCGAGGATCGCGACGGTGATCCACATCAGCTCGGTCTCGAAGCGCTGATAGCCGTAGCGGACGGCGAGGTCGCCGAGCCCGCCGCCGCCGACCGTGCCGGCCATGGCGGAGTAGCCGATGAGAGCGATGACCGTGGTGGTGGAGGAGGCGATCAGCGAGGGCAGGGCCTCGGGGACGAGGACCTTGCGGACGATCGTCCAGCTGTTGCCCCCCATCGACTGCACGGCCTCGACGAGACCGTGGTCCACTTCGCGGACGGCCGTCTCGACCAGCCGGGCGAAGAACGGGATGCCGCCGATGGCGAGCGGCACGATCGCGGCGGTCGTACCGATCGTCGTCCCGGTGACCCAGCGCGTGAAGCTCATCAGGGCGACCATCAGGATGATGAACGGCATGGACCGGCCGATGTTCACGATCTGGCCGATCACCTTGTTGGCGAGGACGTTCTGCAGCAGGCCGCCGCGGTCCGTGAGGACGAGGAGGATGCCGAGCGGAAGGCCGGCGGCGACGGCGATCAGGGTGGACCAGAGCACCATCCGGAACGTCTCGGTGCACGCCTGCGACAGCAGCGGCTGCATCTCGGACCAGGTCACCTGGCGCCCTCCTTCACCAGCAGGGCCTCCCGGCCCACGACGTCGATCTGCAGGCCCTGTTCGCGCAGGAAGCCGATCGGCACCACGTTGTCCTCGTACCGGCCGGGCAGTTCGATGCGCATGCGGCCGATCTGCAGGCCGCCGACGGTGTCGATGGCGGCGCCGAGGATCGAGATGTCGATGTTGTAGGTGCGCGAGAGCTGGGAGATGACGGGCTGGGTGGCGGCCTCTCCGTGGAAGGTGACGTCGAGGACGGTCCGGTCGGCGCCGGTGCGCTCGCCGCTCACCGGGAACAGCGCGGCGGCCAGCTCGGAGCCGGGCGTGGCCAGCAGTTCGCTGACGGTGCCGGACTCCGCGATCCGGCCCTTCTCCATGAGGGCGGCGGAGTCGCAGACCGCCTTGACGACGTCCATCTCGTGGGTGATGAGCAGAACGGTCAGGCCCAGTTGCCGGTTCAGGTCGCGCAGCAACTGGAGGATGGAGCGGGTGGTCTCCGGGTCGAGGGCGCTGGTGGCCTCGTCGGAGAGCAGCACCTTGGGGTCGCCGGCGAGGGCGCGGGCGATGCCGACGCGCTGCTTCTGACCGCCGGAGAGCTGGGCCGGGTAGGCCTTGGCCTTGTCGGCGAGACCGACGAGGTCGAGAAGTCCGAGCGCCCTACGGGAACGTTCCTTCCCGGACTTGCCGAGGATCTCCAGCGGCAGCTCGACGTTGTCCTGCACGGTCCGCGTGGAGAGCAGGTTGAAGTGCTGGAAGACCATGCCGATGCGGCTCCGCGCCCGGCGCAGTTCCTTGCCGGCGCGCGGACCGCGGCCGGCGAGGGCGGTGAGGTCCTGTCCGGCGACGGTCACGGTGCCGGAGGTGGGGCGCTCCAGCAGGTTGATGCAGCGGATGAGGGAGGACTTGCCGGCGCCGGACTGGCCGATGACGCCGTAGACCTCGCCTTCGCGGACGTGCAGATCGACGCCGTCGAGGGCGGTGACCTCACGGCCGCGGGAGCGGTAGACCTTGGTCAGGCCCGAGGTGGTGATCACAGGATTTCCGTCACTGTCGGTTGCGCGGGCGTGGGTGTGCCCGGGCACGGGTGCATGCGGTTCAGGCATGGGGGGACGCGCGCCTCGTACGGAGTGTGCGCACGGACACGCCACGGCTCTCGCTTCGGGGCGCGAGGCTCAGCTGATGCGGGGGCCCTCTAGAAGGCGCACATTCGGCACATCAGGCGACACAGGCAACGAGCACCGGGCGTCATGGTCGCCTCGGTCGCAAGGGTGCGGCAGCTCGTCGTGGTCATGCGATCAGTAAACCAGACCTGCGGTGCTGACCGGTCGCCACTGTCCGGATGGTGGACAGCGGCGGACAGCAGGGGCGGGAGGCTCAGCGGCGGACGGAGATCTCCACGCCGGTGTCGGTGACCAGTGCGGACAGGGCGGACAGGTTCTCCACCACGAGGTCGGCGTCGAGTTCTTCCGCCCGGTGGGTTGTGGCCAAGGCCACGGTGGTCATCCCGGCGGCGCGGCCCGCCTGCAGTCCGGCCGGGGCGTCCTCGAAGACGACGCAGCGGGCCGGATCGACGCCGAGCTGCCGGGCGGCGAGCAGGTACGGCTCGGGGTCGGGCTTGCCGCGCGTGATGTCGTCCGCGGCGATCAGCGTCTTGGGCAGGATGCCGACGGCGTCCAGACGGGCCTCGGCGAGCCGCCGGGTGGCGGAGGTGACGACGGCCCACCGGTCGGCCGGCAGCGCGTCCAGGAAGTCCCGGGTGCCGGGCAGCAGCCGTACGCCCCCGCCGGCTACGTCGTCCACCTCCAGCTGCTCGACCCGGGCGACCGCCTCCGGCACCAGGTGGGCGGGCAGCAGGTCGGCGACTATCTCGGCGGCGGGCCGTCCGTGCAGGGCCACACGCCCGAACTGCTCGGCGGTGATCGCGTACTCGCGGGCCCAGCGGGTCCAGCAGCGCTCGACGGAGTCGAGGGAGGAGACAAGGGTGCCGTCGTTGTCGAACAGGAGGGCGTGCGCGTGGATCGTCATACCCCGACCCTACGACGTGGTCTAGACCCTCCGGCGTACGGCGGGGTCGGCGGCGGGCGCCCGATTCCGCCGTAATAAGGTCACCGCATGCTCAATGCCCTGACGCTGGTGACCGGGGTCGCCGCGCTGTTGCTCGCCGCCTGGTGCGGCTGGGCCGCCTACCGCGACCAGCCGACGAAGGACTGGCACTTCATCGGCATGGCCGTGGTGTCGCTGCTGGCCGTGGTCCAGCTGGTGGTCGGCATCGTGCAGCTGGCGCGTGGCGAGAGGCCGGTGCAGGGCACGACGATCTTCGTGGCGTATCTGCTGGGCGCGTTCGCGTGCGTTCCGGCGGCCGGGTTCATGTCCCTGGCCGAGCGGACCCGTTGGGGCTCGGTGACGGTCGCCGCGGGCGGTGTGGTGCTCGCCGTGCTGGAAGTGCGGCTCTTCGACATCTGGGGAGGCTGAGATGACGGCGGTGGAGGAGAAGCCGACCCGGTTGATCAGAGGACCGGGCATGCTGCTCGTCTGGTTCTACGGCGTGATGGTGGTCGGCGCCGTGTCGCGTTCGGCCTACCAGATCTCCACGGAGTTCGACCGGGCGCCGCTCGCCTACTCGCTGTCGGCCGTGGCCGGTGTCGTGTACGGATTCATCACCTACACGCTGATCCGGGGCGGGGAGACGGCGCGCAGGGCGGCACTGGTGTGCTGTGCCGCCGAACTCGCGGGGGTGCTGCTCGTCGGTACCTGGACCCTGGTCGACCACTCGGCGTTCCCGGACACGACCGTCTGGTCGTACTACGGGGCGGGGTACATCTTCATTCCGGTGCTGCTGCCGATCTCCGCGATGTACTGGCTGCGCAGGGCGCGGAACGAGACGCGCGCCTGAGGAGCGTCGCGCCCCTCCCGGGGCGCTTTCTCCTCACGCCGTCCGGACGAAAGCCCCCGCCGGCTTCTCCAGGACGATCAGCTCCACTCCGTCGTCGCCCTTGGAGCGGCCCACCGTCTCGTATCCGGAGCGGCGGTACAGACGGAGGTTGCCCTCGCTGCGGTGGCCGGTGAGGAGGCGGAACCTGGTGGCGCCCCGCTGCTGTTCCAGCGCCGTCTCGGCAGCGCGCAGCAACCGCGCGCCGATGCCGTGGCCCTGGAGACGGGGATGGACGCAGAGTGTCCCGATGGCGGCCGCGCCGTCCTCGGTGACCTTGCCGCGCACCGATCCGACCACCTCGTCGCCGAGCCGGGCGACGAAGACGCAGTCGGAGGCGACCTCCTGACGGACGGAGTCCAGGGTCTGCACGAGCGGGTCGATGCGGTAGTTGCCGTACAGCGCCGCCTCGCTCTGGAAGCACAGGTACTGGAGCCTGAAGATCTGCTCCGCGTCCTGCTCGGTCGCCGCCGAGATGGTCACGCTCATGCCCATGTGCGCACGCCTCCCGCTCACCTGATCATCCGTTGTTCCCTCACTCCTATCCCCGCACTTCGGGGGCCGCAACCTCCGGCGTGAGCAATCGACGCAGACATCCCAGACATCTGGAGCGTTCCGGGCCGAGACTGCCCTGTGAGATACCCAACTCCCCCGCGATCTCCCGGTATGTCAGGTCCTTGGGGGACAGCAGGGCCTCGAGCAGGCGGGGGCAGCGGCCGGGCAGCCGGCGCACCGCGTCGCGCAGTGCGCGGCACCGGGCGGCGGTGAGGGCGAGTTGTTCCGGTCCGGGGCGGCCGTCGTCGACCGGTTCGAGGCCGTACGGCAGTTCCCGCCGGGTCGTACGGCGGCTGCGGCGCGCCTCGGCCCGTACGGCCCTGCGCAGCCAGCGCTGCGGGTCGCCCGGCGGCCCGTCGGTCTCCAGCCGCTCCAGCAGCCGTACCCAGACGGCCTGCTCCAGGTCGCCGGGCTCACTTCCGGTGGCATATGCCTCGGCGGATGCCTCGGCGGTGAGCAGAGGATGCAGGGCGGCTACCAGGTCGTGTGTCATATGCGGAACGACGCGCCGCCCCGGGAGCGGGTTTCCGGGGCGGCGGGCAGACACTCCGAACGGAGTGCGGGCGGGTGCCGTGGTTGACGCGGTCAGCCCTCGAGGAAGTCGGCGCGCGCGAGCAGGCCGGTGTCGGCGTTGTCGGTGAAGACGCCGTCGATGCCGGTCGCGAAGTAGGTCCGGAAGGCGCCGAAGGAGTCGCCGTAGCCGTCGGCCGCGCTGCCCCTGCGGTATTCGGCCGGAAGGAACGGGTTCTCGTTGCGCATGGTGTAGGGGTGCAGGATCAGGCCCACCTTGTGCGCGTCGGAGACGAGGCTCGTCGGCTCGCCCAGGGTGCCGTCCGGGTTCTTCGGGATGACGAGGTCCAGGGTCGGGCCGATGCCCTGGGCGTAGCCGGCGATCTCGCGCAGGCCCTTCGGGGTGATGAGATCGGCGACCGTGCGCGGGTCGCCCGCCTCGACGAAGTCGTAGGGGCGGCTGTCGGCGGAGGAGAGCAGCACGACGAGCGGGTTGTCCACCAGTCGGTTCAACCTCTGGATGCTGGTGGGCTCGAACGACTGCAGGATGACCGGCGAGTTCCGGCCGTCCTTGCCACATGCGCGCAGCAGCTTGGCGACCCGCTCCTCGAGGCTTAGGCCGAGCTTGCGGAAGTACGTGGGGTGCTTGGTCTCGGGGTAGATCCAGACCTGCCTGCCGCGCTTGCGTGTCTGCTCGTCCTGCCACTTCAGGACCTCTTCGAAGGTGGGGATCTCCCAGCGCCCGTTGTACAGGGTGTTGTGCGGCCGGTTGGCCGGGATGCGCTCGACCGCGCGCAGCGTCTTCAGTTCGGCGAGCGTGAAGTCCTCGGTGAACCAGCCGGTGGTGGCGACCCCGTCCAGCGTCTTCGTGGTCTTCCGGTCGGCGAACTCCGGGTGGGAGGCGACGTCCGTGGTGCCGCCGATCTCCGGCTCGTGCCGGCAGACCAGATGGCCGTCCTTGGTGGGCACCAGGTCACCGGCCTCGACGACGTCGGCGCCCAGGTCCAGGGCCAGGTGGTACGAGCCGAAGGTGTGCTCGGGACGGTAGCCGGCCGCCCCGCGATGGCCGATGATCGTCGGCACCGGCAGGCTCTTCAGGCCCCGGCCGCCCCGCCCCGCGGTCGTGGGCTCGGCGGCCTCGGCCGTGCCCGGCAGTCCGAGGGCCGCTCCGCTCACGCCGAACACCGCCGCGCCGAGGATCGCCCGCCGCCCGGTGCCCTGCGTCTTCTTGTCCGCCTGGTCGCCGCCCATCAGCGCCTCCTGCCGTCCGCTCGTGAGTCGCGCCGATCGTAGGGGCGTGGACATGACCGAAGGGAGTCCCCCGGCGGAACACCCGGGGGACTCCGTGTGTCCCGTGGGAGCGGTGTGCTGACGGACCGTCGGCTTCGGCGGCCACCGGCCGGGTAGCCGAGTGGGTGACGGCCGTTCGCGAGATCCGTCACATCGTCTCAAGGGTGTTACGTTCGGTCCCCCGGGCGTCACCGCAGGTAAACCCGCGTCAACACTTCGTAAGACCTCGGTGAACCGGGCGTCCCCGATGTGCGCCCGGCCGGGAGCCGCGAGTAATCTCCTCACCTGCACAGACACATATCGACCACCTCGACATCGGAGGACCCGTTGTCCCGCTTCGCGCTCATCAAGGCAGTGCTCGGACCGATCATGCGCCTGATGTTCCGCCCACAGGTGGAGGGCGCGGAGCACATCCCCGGCGACGGTCCGGTCATCCTGGCGGGCAATCACCTGACGTTCATCGACTCGATCGTGCTGCCGCTCGTCACCAAGCGGCAGGTCTTCTTCATCGGCAAGGACGAGTACGTCACCGGCAAGGGCTTCAAGGGCCGGCTGATGGCGTGGTTCTTCACCGGCGTCGGCATGATCCCGGTGGACCGGGACGGCGCGAGCGGGGGCGTGGCCGCACTGATGACAGGGCGGCGGATCCTGGAGGAGGGCAAGATCTTCGGGATCTACCCCGAGGGCACCCGGTCGCCCGACGGCCGGCTGTACCGGGGGCGCACCGGTATCGCGCGACTGACGCTGATGACCGGTGCGCCGGTCGTTCCGTTCGCCATGATCGGCACGGACAAGCTGCAGCCGGGGGGCCGGGGCATCCCGCGGCCCGGCAAGGTCACCGTCCGCTTCGGTGAGGCGATGGAGTTCTCCCGGTACGACGGGATGGACCGGGACCGGTATGTGCTGCGGGCCGTGACCGATTCCGTGATGGCGGAGGTCATGCGGCTGTCGGGGCAGGAGTACGTGGACATGTACGCGACCAAGGCAAAGGCCGCCTAGGGTCGCCCAGGGGGGTTTCGTTCGGATCAGGCCGGACGGGCCTCGGCGTCCGGCGCGATGCGTCGCACGGCGGAGGAGCACCGGCGTACCGGGCGTACCCGGGTGGTCCGACAACACGGCGAGGTGCCGTGCCGGGCGTCACGGGCCCGGGCCGACCCGAACGAAACCCGCTGGTCCTGTCGTCGAACTCCCGTCGTCCGCCCGAAGGGCGGGCAGGAGTTCGACGACAGGGGCCCAGCGGTAGGGCGTGCCGGCTGCTTGCGGGCGCGTGTGCGTGGTGGTTTCTCGCGTCCCGTTCGGGGCGCTTCGCTCAGCCGGCGCCCTCGAGGTTCTGCCCCTTCAGCAGGAACCACGCCGCCAGCGCCGTTCCCAGCAGGACGGCCGCTCCCGCGCCCGAGGCCAGGTGCATCCCGTGGACGAAGGCGTCGCGGGAGGCGTCCAGGAGTACCCCTGCCGTGTGCGGGGGCATCTTCGTCGCCGCCTCCACGGCCGCGCCCAGTGACTCGTGGGCCTCGGCGGGAGTGCCGGCCGGGCCGGTGAAGTCACGGTAGGCGCCCGTGACGATCGAGCCCAGCAGGGCGATGCCGAGGGCCGCGCCCAGTTCGTACGCCGTCTCGGACACCGCCGAGGCCGCGCCGGCCTGCTCCTTGGGCACGCTGGAGAGGATCACGTCGGCGGTGACGGTGAAGGACAGCCCCGCACCGATGCCCACGACCA
Organism: Streptomyces sp. NTD91; assembly: GCF_059510455.1. NCBI lineage: Bacteria > Bacillati > Actinomycetota > Actinomycetes > Kitasatosporales > Streptomycetaceae > Streptomyces > Streptomyces sp. NTD91. Next base: position 25,147 of record NZ_JCAJZW010000009.1, on the reverse strand, counting down.
GGAGCGCGGCCCCGAGGGCCGGATAGCCGGTGGAGCGCCCCATGGCCGTCAGTCCGGCCAGGGCCAGGCCGACGCCCGCGAGGCCGCCGGAGACCACGGTACGGACCGAGAAGCGGCGGGCCGCCCGGCCCGCGACCAGACCGGCCGCCACCGCGCCGACGGCGGCGGGCAGTTCGGCCAGGCCGGCCTCGAACGGGCGCCTGCCCTGGACGAGTTGCAGGTACTGGGAGAGGAAGAACACCAGGCCGGACATGCCCAGCACGGTCAGCAGGTCGGCGAGGACCGCCCCGCTGAAGCCGCGCTGCCGGAAGAGCCGCATGTCCAGCAGCGGGGCCGGCATGCCGAGCTGGCGGCGCACGAAGCCGCGGAGCGCGGCCGCGCCCAGCAGGCCCGCGGCGACCGTGGGCCCGGAGAGGCCGTGCGTGGCGGCCTCCTTGACGGCGTACACGACGCCGATCGTGCCGGCCAGCGACAGGACGACGCTGAACAGGTCCCACGGGCCGGGGTTCGGATTGCGGGACTCGGGCAGCGTGCGGATGCCGACCAGGACCAGGACCGCCAGCACGGGCAGGTTGATCAGGAAGACCGAGCCCCACCAGAAGTGCTCGAGGAGGAAGCCGCCGGCGATCGGGCCGATCGCGGTGCCGGCGGAGGCGGTGGCGCCCCAGATGCCGACGGCGAGGCTGCGCTCGCGCGGGTCGTTGAAGAGGTTGCGGATCAGGGCGAGGGTGGCGGGCATCAGGGTGGCGCCCGCGACACCGAGCAGCGCCCGCGCGAGGATCATCAGTTCCGGTGTGGTGGCGTACGCGTTGAGCGCGGAGATCGCGCCGAACGCCGTGGCGCCGCCGAGCAGGATCCGCTTGCGGCCGATGCGGTCGCCCAGGCTGCCCATGGAGACCAGCAGACCTGCGATGACGAAGGAGTACACGTCGCCGATCCACAGGAGCTGGGTGCCGGAGGGGTGCAGGTCTTCGCTGATGTAGGGGGTCGCCAGGCCGAGGACAGTGGCGTCGACGGCCACCAGCAGCACGGCCAGGACGAGGACGGAGAGCGCGAGCCAGCGGCCCGGGCGCTTCACCGCCTCCGCCCTGTGCGCCGGCTGCAGGGTGCTGGTCATGATTCCTCTCTTCGCAGAGCGCCGCCGAGCAACAGCCCGGCGACCATCGTCGGGAAGTCCCTGGCGGCCACGCGGCCGTCCAGGGTGGCCCAGGCGCAGGAGGCGATCAGGCCGTACAGCGCCTCGGTGAGCCAGACCGGGGGGAGGTCGATGCGGAACTCGCCGTTTCGCTGACCGCGTTCGAAGACGGCGCCGATGCGCGCGTCAAGCCGCTGCCAGCCGTCGTTCTGCCGCTCGCCCTCCCACAGCTGGCTCTCGCCGTACAGGAAGGCGAGCAGTCCGGCCGCGGGCTGGAGCTCGCGCACCAGCCTGCGTACGGCCTCGCTCGCGGGCCCGTCGTCCGGCCGGGCACGGTCCACGGCCGCCGCGCACTCCTCGATACCGAGTGCCTCCAGCGCCCGGACGAGTGCGTCCCGCCCGGCGAAGTGGCGGTGCAGCGTGGCCCGGCTGATCCCGGCGGCCTTGGCGACCTCGTCCATGGTCGCGGTGGACTTGCGGGTCAGCAGGGCGGCCGCGCTGCGCAGAACCTGGTCACGATCGAGAGCCATGAGACAAGGATAGCTTGAATGAGACGAACTTGTCTCATGCAGGGCGTTCGTGACTCACGTGACCGGCCAGGGGGTCTGGGATCAGTGCCAGGGCAGCTGTCCGCGACGCTCCCAGTAGGCGCGCGGGTCCTCGGCGAGGGCGGCGAGGCGGGTCAGCTGGTCCTCGTCGAGGTCGACGGCGGGGGCGTGGAGGTTGGAGACGAGCTGGGTGACCGTCGCCGCGCCGGACAGGACGACGCCGGCCCAGGGCCGGGAGAGGATCCAGGCGAGGGCCACCGCGTCGCAGCCGAGACCGGTCTCCTCGGCGACGGTCCGCAGCGGCTCGGGCGCGTGCGGCTCGGCCAGCCGGCCGTTGGCCATGCCCTCCTTGACGATCACGGTGAGCCCGGCGTCGTGCGCCTCGGCGAGCGCGGGGGCGGCAGAGGGCTCGAGCACGTTGTACGTCGACTGGACGGTACGGAAGAGGGGCTCACCCCCGACGGTCACCTCCAGAGCGGCGCGGACGGCCTCGGCCTGCGCGGGGCCGCTGGTGGAGAAGCCGATCGTCAGGCCCTGCGCGGCGGCCTCGGCGAGACGGGCGTGCAGGTCCTTGTCCGTGAGAGCGGGGCTGTCCGGGGTGACCGAGTGGATCTGGTAGAGGTCGAGGCGGTCGCCGAGTACGGCGTCGGTCTCGGCCCGCTGCCGCTCGTAGGCGGCGAGGCTGTGGTCCTTGACCTCGTGGGTCTCGGCGTCCGCCGACCAGCCGGCGGTGTAGGTGTAGCCCCATTTGCTGCCGACGACCACGTCGTCGCTGTCCGGGCGGGCGTTCAGCCAGTCGGCGAGGAACTCCTCCGAACGGCCGTAGGAGCGGGCCACGTCGACGTAGCGCACGCCCTGCGCGTAGGCGGCGTCGAGGAGTTCGTGCGTCCGGGTGCGCAGCGCCTCCACGCTGCGGTTCTCTCCGAGGTCCTCGTCGCGGTCCAGGTTGATGTAGCCGGGGCGACCCACTGCGGCCAGGCCGAGGCCGATGTGGCAGGTCGGCGTGGTTGCTGCGGCGAGACGGGCGAAGGGCATCACGGGCTCCGTTCGGTCGGCTCCGGTACGGCTGTCGACCAACGTAACCCGCGATGACCCCGAGGTCCGCCCGAGAACCCGTGTCCGGCCGGTGCTCCGGCTCACGGGCGCGCCGTGGTCACCGGCGCGGTTCCCATGCCCCCCGTTCAGGGCCGCTTCGCCTCAGCTCTTCTTCTTTGCGTCCGCCCACTCGTGCTGGGCCGCAACGTCCGCCTTCATCTCGGCCAGCTGGACGGCGACCGCGCCGGGTGCCGTGCCTCCGCGCCCGTCGCGGGAGGACAGGGCGCCCGGCACATTGAGGACCGAGCGCACCTCCGGAGTGAGATGTGCGGAGATCTTCGCGAACTGCTCGTCCGTGAGGTCGTCCAGTTCCTTGCCCTCCGCCTCGGCGGCCTTGACGCACTCGCCCGCGACCTCGTGCGCCACCCGGAACGGCACGCCCTGCTTGACCAGCCACTCGGCGATGTCGGTGGCGAGCGAGAAGCCGGCCGGGGCCAGTTCCTCCATGCGTTCGCGGTTGACGGTGAGGGTGGCGATCATGCCGGTGAAGGCGGGCAGCAGGACCTCCAGCTGGTCGCAGGAGTCGAAGACCGGCTCCTTGTCCTCCTGGAGGTCACGGTTGTAGGCGAGCGGCAGGGCCTTCAACGTCGCCATCAGACCCGTCAGGTTGCCGATCAGGCGGCCCGACTTGCCGCGGGCCAGCTCGGCGATGTCCGGGTTCTTCTTCTGCGGCATGATCGACGAGCCGGTGGAGAACGCGTCGTGCAGGCTCACGAAGGAGAACTCCTTCGTGTTCCAGATGATGATCTCCTCGGCGATCCGGGAGACGTTCACGCCGATCATCGCGGTGATGAAGGCGAACTCGGCGACGAAGTCACGCGAGGCCGTGCCGTCGATGGAGTTGCCGACGCTGCCGTGCTCGAAGCCGAGGTCCTTCGCGACCGCCTCCGGGTCCAGGCCGAGCGAGGAGCCGGCGAGTGCGCCGGAGCCGTACGGCGACACCGCCGTGCGCTCGTCCCACTGGCGCAGCCGCTCGGCGTCCCGGGACAGGGACTGCACGTGGGCGAGGACGTGGTGCGCGAACAGGACCGGCTGGGCGTGCTGGAGGTGGGTGCGGCCCGGCATCGCCACGTCCGGGTGGGCCTCGGCGAGGCCGATCAGGGCGTCCTGGAGGTCGGCGATCAGGCCGCCGATCGTACGGGCGTGGTCGCGCAGGTACATCCGGAAGAGGGTCGCCACCTGGTCGTTCCGTGACCGGCCGGCACGGAGCTTGCCGCCGAGGTCCGGGCCGAGGCGCTCCAGCAGGCCGCGCTCCAGGGCGGTGTGCACGTCCTCGTCGGCGAGGGTGCCGACGAAGGCGCCGGAGGCCACGTCGGCCTCCAGCTCGTCGAGGCCGGCGATCATGCGCTGCAGCTCGTCCGCCGTGAGGAGGCCGGCCTTGCGCAGCACGCGCGCGTGGGCACGCGAACCGGCGATGTCGTACGGCGCGAGCCGCCAGTCGAAGTGGACGGACGCGGACAGCTTCGCCAGGGCCTCGGCGGGACCGTCGGCGAAACGGCCGCCCCAGAGCCGTACCTCATCGCTGTTGCTGCTCACTTGGGCTGCTCCTAGGAAATGGTCGGACGGACGGAGTGCGCGTCAGGTTATGCCCGCGGATCGCGACGGGCGGCGATCCGCGGGGGCAGGCCGTGGATGTCGATGCACAGGGCGTTCACGGGTCTCTCCGCGCACTGTCCCTGCCATTGTGTATGAGTATGCAGAGTGCTGCATGATTCGTCAATTTGCCGGGCCCCTGAACGGCGGCACTCGCTTTGCCGTACCTCCCACCGCACGCAGGCGCCGCGTCGTTCAATCGCCGACCCGCCACCTGCACGCTCACGAAGTGAGACGGCATGCAGCCGTGACCGCCCCGACCAGCGCCGACCGGGGCGGCCGCGGTGGTGCCGACGGGATTCTTCGGAGAAATACTTAGACAATCGAAGGAGTTGCGTCGATACTCCGTGGACATGGGAAAGAGCTACGAGCGCATCGACGGCAGGCTCCGGACGTTCATCGAGGAGCAACCCCTCTTCTTCACCGCGACCGCCCCGCTGTCCGGCGACGGCACGGTGAACCTCTCCCCCAAGGGCCTCAGGGGCTCCTTCACCGTGCTCGACGAACAGACCGTGGCCTACCTGGACTTCGCCGGGTCGAACGCCGAGACCATCGCGCATCTCAGGGAGAACGGGCGGATCACTCTGATGTGGTGCGCCTTCCAGGGCCCGCCGAACATCGTGCGTGTCCACGGCAGGGGCGAGCCGGTCTTCCGGGACGACCCGCGCTTCGGGGAACTGCTCGCCCGGTTCCCGGACATCGACCCGAGCATGCACGGACTGCGCGCGATCATCGTCGTCCACGCGGAACTGATCCGCGACACGTGCGGTTACGCCGTCCCCTACATGGCGTACGAGACGGACCGTGACCTGCACGGAAAGCGTTTCGCGCGGGAGGACGACGTCTCGCTGAGCACGTACTTCGCAAAGAAGGAGCACGTGGCGACGAGCCTGGACGGACTACCCGGGCTGCCGTTGCCACTGCCTCCGGCTACCGTCTGAGCCATGCGCCCCGGTGCCCTGCTCGCCCTCGTGTCCGCCTCCTCGTTCGCCCTGCCCGCGCCGGCTGCGGGCGCCGGGTCCGTCCCGCTGCCCGCGCGGATGGCCGACACCGGCGGCGGCAGTCAGCTGATCACCGCGCAGGCGGCACGCGCCGACTCGACGTCGGGGACGCTCACTTGGTGGGACCTGCGGGACGGACAGTGGGTGGCGGCCGGCAGGGCTCCGGCGCGGTTCGGAGCGAACGGACTGGCGGAGGGCGGCTCACGCACACAGGGCACGAACACCACACCGACCGGCCTGTACGGTCTTCCGTTCGCCTTCGGGATCAAGGCGGCGCCGAGCGGGACGAGAGTCGCCTACCGCGCGGTGACAGGGAGTTCGTGGTGGTGCGAGGACATGGACTCGCGATCGTACAACCGGTGGGTCGACCCGCTGCCCGCCGACTGCCGTGCCTCCGAGTCGGAGCACCTGATCGCCTACCCGACCCAGTACGCCTACGGGCTCGTCGTAGGGTTCAACTACGACCGGCCGGTGCGAGGGCGTGGCGCCGGGATCTTCCTCCATGTGAACGGGAAGGCGGCGACGGCCGGTTGTGTCTCGGTGCCGAAGGACGCGATGCGGCGGATCCTTCAGTGGGCCGAGCCGGAGAAACGGCCGCATGTCGCCGTCGGGACCGTGGCAGGGGCCACGGCCGTCACCCGGTACTGAGGCAGGACTCGCCGCGGGAGGGGCGGCGGCTCAGGTGGGCAGGCGCACCTGGAACGTCGTGGAGCCCGGTCTGCTCTCCAGGGCCACCGCCCCGCCATGCGCCTCGGCCACCGCCGCCACGATCGACAGCCCCAGGCCCGCCCCCGCGCCGGAGGCGTTCGGGTGGCGGCGGTGTTCGGCTCGGGTGAAGCGTTCGAAGACGCCGGGCTGGACGTCTTCCGGGACGCCGGGGCCGTCGTCGTGGACGGAGAGGACGGCCGAACCGGCGTCGGCCTCCAGGATGACCGACACCTTCGTGCCGACGGGTGTGTGCAAACGCGCGTTGGCCAGCAGATTGGCCACCACCTGGTGCAGACGGTGGGCGTCGCCCGGCACCGTCACCGGGTCCTCGGGCAGGTCCAGGCTCCAGCGGTGGTCGGGGCCGGCGGCGCGGGCGTCGGTGACCGCGTCGAGGACCAGATGGGTCAGGTCGACGGGGTGGCGCTCCAGCGGACGGCCGGCGTCGAGCCGGGCGAGCAGGAGCAGGTCGTCGACCATCAAGCCCATGCGGGAGGACTCGGCGGCGATGCGCTCCAGCGCCCGGGTCACCTCCGGCGGCACCGGACCCGGGTGAAGGAGGGCCAGCTCGGCGTGACCGCGAACCGAGGCGACCGGGGTGCGCAGCTCATGGCTGGCGTCGGCGGCGAAGCGACGCAGCCGCTCTTCGCTCGCGTGCCGTTTGGTCAGCGCGTCCTCGACGTGCCGCAGCATGCGGTTGAACGCGGCCGCCACCCGACCGACCTCACTGCGCGGATCCGCCGCGGGCGCCCGCGGCGGCAGGGCGACCTCGCCGCTGGCCAGCGGCAGCTCACTGACCCGGGTGGCGGTGGCGGCGACCCGGCTGAGGGGGCGCAGGGACCAGCGGACCCAGAGGGCACCGGCCACCCCGGTGGCGGTCAGGGCCAGGCCGAAGACGATCACCGAGACCAGTTCCAGGCGCTGCACGGCGGACCGTACCGGTTCGGTCGGCAGCCCGGTGATCAGCACGTCCCCGTCCCGGCCCTGCCAGGCCATCAGCCGGTAGTCGTGCAGGTGGGACAGGCACACGGTGTGTCCCCGGCCGTCCACCGGCACCGCGGCCAGCGCCGCCCGGTCGGCGGCGGTCAGGCCGGCCCCGAGGTCGGGGTTCTCGACCGAAGGCACGACCGCGGCGCTGGTGACCCGGCCGTTCATCAGGCGGGCGCCGAACGTCTCGGCCGACTGCCGACGGGTGTCACCGTGCTCGTCGCCGTCGCCGTCGGAGGGCTTGTACGTGCCGTGCTCCAGGCTCTGCGCGAAGGTCGGCCCGGTCTGCTGCAGTTGCTGGTCGAGGCGACGGGTGAGGAAGCCGTTCAGTTCCACGACGGCGGCCACCCCGACCGCTGCACAGCTGATGGCGAGCAGGACGACCAGTCCCGCGATGAGCCGGGCGCGCAGCGTGCGGGGCCGGGGCAGCCGACCCGCACCGCCGAAGCGGGAGAAACGGCTCATTTGGTCACCGGCTTCAGCACGTAGCCCGCACCGCGCACGGTGTGGATCATGGGCTCGCGGCCCGCGTCGACCTTCTTGCGCAGGTAGGAGATGTACAGCTCCACGACATGGGCCCGGCCGCCGAAGTCGTAGGACCACACCCGGTCGAGGATCTGGGCCTTGCTGAGCACCCGGCGCGGGTTGCGCATGAGGAAGCGGAGGAGTTCGAACTCGGTGGGTGAGAGCTCGATCAGCTCGCCGGCCCGGGTGACCTCGCGGGCCTCCTCGTCCATGACCAGGTCGCCGACCGTCAGCCGCGGTCCGTCCTCCTGCTGGCGGGCCATGCCGGCCCGGCGCAGCAGGCCGCGCAGCCGCGCGACGACCTCCTCCAGGCTGAAGGGCTTGGTGACGTAGTCGTCGCCGCCGGCCGTGATGCCCGCGATCCGGTCCTCGACCGCGTCCCGGGCCGTGAGAAAGAGCACACAGACGTCCGGCTTCACCTCCCGCAGCCGGCGCAGCACGGCGAAGCCGTCGGTGTCGGGGAGCATGACGTCGAGGACGACGGCGTCGGGCAGCAGCTCGCGCGCGCCGTCGAGGGCCGAGACGCCGTCGCAGGCCGCGCGCACCTCCCAGCCCTCGTAGCGCAGGGCGCCGGTGAGCACCTCGGCGAGGTCGGGGTCGTCGTCCACGACCAGGACGCGCAGCGGGGTGCCGTCGGGTCGGGTGAGGGCCGGGCGGCCGGAACGGGTGGTGTTCATCGCGTCTACCAGCATCACCCAGGTGGCGCGGTGGGGCGTAGCGCCCGCCCTCTGAGTTTTCTCTGAGTGCCGTCCCCGGTGCCCTGAAGGCCGTCTGAGAACCCGCTCTGAGTCTGCTCTCAAACCACCTGTTCAGAGGGTTGTTCAGAGGTGGCTCAGAGCTTCGCCGCGCACAGTGGCCCGGTACGACGACGAAGGGACGCGATCGATGACCACCGTGGACGCGAGGCAGGTGGCTCCTCCGGTGCCCGGGACCGCACGGCGCTCCCCCGCGGGGCCCGTGCTGGCCGTGCTGTGGGCCGGAGCGGCGGCCGTGGTCGCGCTCTGGTGGACGGACACCGGGTCCGTGATCGGTGCGGCCGGCTGGCTGACCGGCGCAGGGCGGATCGCCGGCCTGCTGTGCGGGTACGCCTGCGCGGTGCTGGTCGGCCTGATGGCGCGGGTGCCGCTGCTGGAGCGGCGGGTCGGCTCGGACCGGGTGGCGCGCTGGCACGCGATGGCGGGACGGTACACGGTCTGCCTGCTGGTCGCGCACGTCGTGCTGATCCTCGCCGGGTACGCGGCCCAGGACCGGGCCTCGGTGTGGCACGAGACGGTGACGGTCGTCCTGGACTATCCGGACATGCTCAAGGCCACCGCCGGCACGGTGATCCTTTTCGCGGTCGGCATCACCTCGGCGCGGGCGGTGCGCCGCCGCACCAGCCACGAGTTCTGGTACTACGTGCACCTGCTGACGTACGCGGCCGTGTTCCTGGCCTTCTTCCACCAGCTGACGCTCGGGAACGAGTTCAACGGCAAGCCGGTCGCGACCGCCGTCTGGTACGCGCTGTACCTGGCCGTCGCCGCCCTGGTGCTGTGGTACCGGATCCTCACCCCGGTCCGTCTCAACCGGCGCCACCAGCTGCGTGTGGACGCGGTCCACCAGGAGGCGCCCGGTGTGTACTCGGTCGTCGTGCGCGGGCGGCACCTGGACGAGCTGGAGGCGCGGCCCGGGCAGTTCTTCCGCTGGCGGTTCCTCGGCGAGGGACTGGGCTGGACGTCGACGCCGTACTCCCTGTCCGCGCCGCCGCGCCCGGACCTGATGCGCATCACGGTCAAGGCGCTCGGCGACCACAGCGCGGCCGTCGCCCTGCTGCGGCCCGGCACCCGGGTGTGGGCGGAGGGCCCCTACGGCTCCATGACCGCCGACCGGGCCACCAGCCACCACTCCCTGCTCATCGCGGCCGGTGTCGGCATCACCCCGTTGCGGGCGCTGTTCGAGACGCTGCCCGGCGAGGTCACGCTGCTGTACCGGGCGCGCAGTGCCGAGGACCTGGCGCTCGGCGGGGAGCTGGAGGCGATCGCCCGCCGGCGCGGCGCCCAGGTGCTGTACGCGCTGAACGGCCCCCGCGGCGAGCGCCCCGCCATCACGGCGGAGTCACTGCGCGCGACCTTCCCCGGCATCGCCGGCCACGACGTCTACATCTGCGGGCCGCACGGCTTCGCCCGGGACGTGTACGAGGCACTGCGGGCGGCCGGGGTCCCGGACCGCCGTATCCACCACGAGTCGTTCGAACTGTGACAACCAGCGAAGCTGCGAGGCAGATCACGTGCACGCCCTGAAGAAGAACCGCCCCCTGCGCCGCATCGTGCTGGCCAGTGCCGCCACCGTCTCCGGGATGGTGCTGTTGCTGTCGCTGAAGCCGCACGCGAGCCCCACACTCGCCACCGCCGACACCAGGTCGCCGACGGTGTCGAGCAGTTCGGCCCCGTCGAGCGGCTCGGGCGCCTCCGGCGGGTCCGGCTCGTCCTCGGGGTCGACGACGGGCAGCAGGACGGCCACCGGCGACACCGTCCAGACCCGCTGGGGCCCGGTACAGGTGCGGGTCACGATCAGGAGCGGAAAACTCACGGACGTGACGGCCGTGCAGTACCCGCAGGACAACCCGCGCGACCAGGAGATCAACAGCTACGCTCTGCCCCAGCTGCGGCGGGAGGCGCTGGCCGCGCAGAGCGCGAACATCGACATGGTGTCGGGCGCCTCCTACACCAGCACCGGCTACAAGCAGTCCCTCCAGTCCGCGCTCGACTCCGCCGGGCTGTGAGGCGGGACTGCTGAACACCGAGCGCATGCGCCACGTATCTGAGGGCCAAGGGTCAAGTCCCCCCGGAGGAACCGTGACCACCACGCTCGCAGGCGGACGTGCCGCCCGCCGCCAGACGATGCGCCGCATCCGCCCGCGCCGCAGCCCGGCCGTACCGCTGCTGCTCGCCGTCTGGGCGGGCGCGGCGGCCGTGCTGTGGCTCTGGTGGCACAACACCCCGTCCATCGCCGACGACACCGGCAGAATCCTCAACGCGGGCCGGATCACCGGCCTGCTGGCCGGCTATCTGATGGCGCTGGTGGTGCTCCAGATGGCGCGCGTGCCGGCGTTGGAGCGGCGGGTCGGCTCGGACCGGGTGGCCCGCTGGCACGCGATGAGCGGCCGCTACACCCTCTCCCTGATCGTGGCGCACGTCTTCCTCACCATGTGGGGGTACGCGCGGCAGGCGGGCAAATCGCTCGGCGACATCGTCCAGCAGACCGTCGACTCCGTGAACCAGTTGCCGGACGTGGGCAAGGCCGCCGTCGGCACCGGCCTGTTCGTGCTGATCGGGCTCACCTCGGTCGGCGTGCTCCGCCGCCGACTGCCGTACGACGCCTGGTACCACGTGCACCTGATGACGTACGCGGCGGTGTTCCTGACCTTCTGGCACCAGATCACCACCGGCAACGACTTCGCGGTCGAGCCCCTGGCGAAGACCTTCTGGTACGGCCTGTACGGCGCGGTCACCGCGCTGGTCGTCTGGTACCGCGTCCTCACGCCGATCCGGCTGAACCTGAGGCACCGGATGCGGGTGGAGGCCGTCATCGAGGAGACGCCGGGCATCGTGTCGGTGCTGATCGGCGGGCGCAGGCTGCACCGGATGGGCGCGGAGGCGGGCCAGTTCTTCCGCTGGCGGTTCCTCGCGCCGGGCATGCGGTTCAGCTCGCACCCGTACTCGCTGTCGGCGGCGCCCCGCCCGGACATGCTGCGGATCACGGTCAAGGCGATCGGTGACCACAGTGCCCGGCTGCGCGAGCTGACGCCCGGAACCCGGGTGTGGGCGGAGGGACCGTACGGCGCGCTGACCGCGCAGCGCCGCAGCCGGGGCAAGGTGCTGCTGGTCGCGGGCGGGGTCGGCATCACGCCGATGCGGGCGCTGTTCGAGACGCTGCCCGGCGCGGCCGGCGACATCACCCTGCTCTACCGGGCCAACAGCACCCAGGACCTGGCCCTGTGGGACGAGCTGGCGAAGATCGCCGACGAGCGGGGCGCCCGGCTGATGTACGCGGTGAACAGCCCCGACGGCGAGCGGCCGGACATCTCCGCGGAGAACCTGCGGCGGAAGATCCCGGACATCGACCGCCACGACGTCTTCATGTGCGGCCCGCCCGGGTTCGCGCAGTCGGTGTACGAGGCACTGCGCGGCGCGGGGGTTCCCGCCCGCCGCATCCATCACGAATCGTTCGAGATGTGAGCGGGAGCTACGGACAGATGAGGAAGAGCCACCCCGTACGACGGGTCGTGCTGGCCACCGCCGCGACCGTGTCCGGTGTCGTGCTGCTGCTGTCGCTGAAGCCGGCGTCCGGTCCGGCCGCGGCGTCGGCGGCGGGCGCCGCCCCGCAGCAGACGGCGGCGGGGCAGCAGGCCGCGCAGGGCGGATCGCAGGCGGCGGGGGCGAGTTCCGGCACGGTGACCGGTGATGCGACGCAGACGCCGTACGGCACCGTGCAGGTACGGCTGACCGTCGCCGGCGGGAAGATCACCAAGTCGGAGGCCGTCAAGGCACCCAAGGGCGGACTCAGCGACCAGAAGACGGCGATGGCCGTACCGAAGCTCAACCAGGAGGCGGTCGCGGCGCAGAGCGCGCGGATCGACGCGGTGTCGGGTGCGACGTACACGAGCGACGGCTACAAGAAGTCGCTGCAGTCGGCGCTGGACAAGATGAAGTCGACGGGCTCCGCCGGACAGCCGAGCGGCTCCTCGGGGAGCGGCTCGTCCCGCTCCGGGTCCTCCGGTTCCAGGTCCTCCGGTTCCGGGTCCTCCGGTGCGGCGCAGGCGCGTACGGTCACCGGGAAGGTCGCGCAGACCCAGTACGGGCCGGTCCAGGTGCGGATCACCGTCAGCGGTGGCAAGATCACCAAGGCGGAGGCCGTCCAGGCACCCAAGGGCGGGCTCAGCGACCAGAAGACGGCGATGGCCGTACCCAGGCTCAACCAGGAGGCCGTCACGGCCGGCAACGCGCACATCGACGCCGTCTCCGGCGCCACCTACACCAGCGCCGGCTACCGGCAGTCCCTCCAGTCGGCGCTGGACCAGGCCGGTGGCTGACCCGGTGACCGAACCGGCCGGTGCTCCCGCCGCGGTGCGCCACGCGGAGGAGGTCATGGGGACCGTCTTCTCCTTCGACGTCCGCGGCGGAGAGCGCGGCGCGGTGCGTGGGGCGTTGGCCGAGGCAGTCGCCGGGCTGCACCGTGCGGACGCGGTCTTCAGCACCTACCGCGAGGACAGCGAGGTCTCACGGCTGGCCAGGGGCGAGCTGACCGTCGCGGACTGCTCGCCCGAGGTGGCCGAGGTGCTGGACCTCGCCGACGAGGCGGAGCGGGTGAGCGAGGGCTGGTTCAGCCCCCGGTACCGCGGCTCGCTGGACCCCACCGGCATCGTCAAGGGCTGGGCCGCCGAGCGGGCGGCGCGGCTGCTGGCGGGGGTGGCCGGGGTGTGCGGGGTGAGCGTCAACGGGGGCGGGGACGTGCAGATGCTCGGCTCGCCGGAACCGCAGCGGCCGTGGCGCGTGGGTGTGGCCGACCCGCTGCGGCCGGGTGGTCTGGCGGCGGTGATCTCGGCGGCGGGTGTGGCGGAGCTGTCGGTGGCGACCTCGGGCACGGCCGAGCGGGGCGCGCACATCGTTGATCCCCGCACCGGCAGGCCCGCGGTGTCGGACCTGGTCGCGGTGACGGTCGTGGGACCCCGGCTCACCTGGGCCGACTGCTGGGCCACGGCGGCGTTCGCGATGGGCTCGCGGGCGGGGCTCGCCTGGCTGGAGTCGCTGCCCGGCGTGGAGGCCCTGCTGATCACGGCCGGGGACGAGGTGCGCTGCACCGGGGGGCTGGCCGAGCGATTGGGCTGACGACCGGCTTTTTACCTGTGACGGCCATCCCATTCCCGTCCTGGGACGTACCCCGTGTGCAGTGAGTTTCAGGAGGAGCGCTATGGCCATCTTCAGCAGTCTCTTGCCCGCCAAGCGCCGTGACCGCGACCACGACGACACCTCACGTCACTTCGGCTCGCGGCACGGGCACGGCCACACCGGCGGTCACCGCCACGACGACTTCGACCGGCACGACCACGGCGACCGCGGCGACGACCACGGATACTGATCACCCAGAAAGGCCGAGCGGACCGGAGACCGGAGGCCCCGGTCCGCTCGGCCGAGCCCCGAGGGACCCCTCCCATGGCGCACGTCCTGCGGCGTCTGCTGTCGGTCACGGAGGCGTCCGACGCCGTCGTGGCGGGAGCGCCCCCGGTGTCGCCGCGCGCGGTGTTCCGACGGTTCTGGCCCTATACGCGCGGCGGTCGGCGCTGGCTGGTCCCCGTCCTCGTCCTCAGCCTGCTCGGTCCGGCCGTCGACGCCGCCGAGCTGTGGCTGTTCAAGATCGTGGTGGACGAGGTCCTCGTCCCACGGGACCTGCGGCCCTTCGTGTGGATCGCACCGGCCTATCTGGGCCTCATCCTCTTCTCCGGCGTCCTGCGCTTCGCCGACGACATGACCTCGGCCTGGGTCGGCGAACGCTTCCTGCTCTCGCTGCGCTGCGACGTCTTCCGGCACGTCCAGGGGCTGTCGCTCGGCTTCTTCGAACGCCGGCGGCTCGGCGATGTGCTCTCCCGGGTCACCGGCGACGTCGACGCGGTCGAGACGTTCCTGCTCTCGGGGGTCGCGGACGCCCTGTACTACGTGGTCCGCCTGGCCCTCTTCCTCGGCCTGCTCTTCTACCTGCGCTGGGACCTGACCCTGCTCGCCCTGGTCGTCGTGCCCCTGTTCTGGGGAGCGGCCCGGCACTTCTCCCGGCTGATCAAGGCGGCGTCCCGGGAGCGCAGGCGGCGCGGCGGCTCGCTCAGCGCGATCGCCGAGGAGGTGCTGGGCAATGTCGCGCTGGTGCAGGCGTACAACCGGCAGGGCTGGGAGGAGCGCCGGTTCGAGCGGGAGGGCGTCGGCAGGTTCCGGGCGGTGATGGCCTCGACGCGGATCCGGGCCGTCTATGCCCCCCTCGTCGAGATCATCGAGGTGACCGGTGGTCTCGCGGTGATGGGCCTCGGCACCTGGAAGCTGGCCCAGGGACAGCTCACGCTGGGCGGGCTGCTGGTCTTCCTGGCCCTGATCGGCAAGCTGTACGGCCCGGTCCACGGCCTGTCCCGGCTCGGCACCACGTTCTACGCCGCCTCCGCCTCGGCCGAGCGGATCATCGAGCTGCTGGACCAGCGGCCGCAGGTCACCGAGCGTGCGAACGCCCGGCGGACCGGCCGGGCCCGGGGCGCGGTGGAGTTCGACGGCGTCTGGTTCCGCTATCCCGGCGCCCCGTCCTGGGCGTTGTCGGGCGTGTCCTTCCGCGTGGCCCCGGGCGAGACCCTGGCGCTGGTCGGCGCCAGCGGGGCCGGCAAGTCGACCGTCGCCAAGCTCCAGTTGCGGTTCTACGACCCCGACCGGGGAGCGGTCCGGCTCGACGGGAGCGATCTGCGCGAACTGTGGCTGTCCGACGTACGGGAGAGCGTCGCCGTGGTGCTCCAGGAAACGCTCGTCTTCCACGGCACCGTGCGGGAGAACATCGCCTACGGCCGGCCGGGGGCGAGCGAGGCGGACATCGTCGCGGCGGCCCGCGCGGCGGACGCCCACGAGTTCATCGAGCGGCTCCCGGAGGGCTACGACACGCTGGTCGGCCAGCGCGGCCGCACACTGTCCGGCGGGCAGTGCCAGCGCCTGGCGATCGCGCGCGCGATGATCAGGGACGCACCCGTGCTGCTGCTGGACGAGCCGACCACCGGGCTCGACGTGCGCTCGGGGCGGCGGATCATGGAACCGTTGCGCCGGCTCATGGCCGGGCGGACGACCGTCGTCATCTCCCACAACCTGCTGACCGTCCGCGACGCCACCCGGATCGTGGTCCTGGACCGCGGCAGGGTCGTCGAGGACGGCGCACCGGACGACCTGCTGCGCGGCCAGGGGGCGTACGCCCGGCTGCACCGGCTGAGCACGGGCGCGGTGCTGTCATGAGCGGCTCTGCGCCCCCGCCCCTGGCACCGGGCGCGAAACCGGCTCCCGGGTACGTGATCCTGGCGCATCTGACCCGCACCGGGTGGCTCGACGTGTACGACGCGTGGAGCGAGGAGCGTGCCTGCCGGTGCGTGATCAAGGCGCTGCGGCCCGACCTGCGCGGCGACGAGGGACTGGGCGCACGGCTGGTGCGGGAGGGCCGGTGGCTGCGGGAGTTCAGCCATCCGCACCTGGTACGGGGCTACGAGACCGTCGAGCGGCCCGAGCCGCTCGTCGTCCTGGAGACGCTGACCGGTGAGACGCTCTCCCACCTGGTGCACCGCCTGCGGCGCCGGCCGGCCGCGGCCGATGTGGCTCTGCTCGGCGGGCAGGTGTGTTCCGCTGTCCACTATCTCCACGGCCGTGGCCTGCTGCACCTGGACCTCAAGCCCTCCAACGTGGTGGTGGAGCGCGGCCATGCCAAGGTGCTGGACCTGAGCATCGCCCGGCCGCCGGGGCCCGCGCCCGCCGGCGGGGGCACGTTCGGCTACCGCGCTCCGGAACAGGCGCGCGGCGGAGCGCTCACGGCCGCCACGGACGTGTGGGGTATCGGCGTCACGCTGTTCGAGGTCGCGTGCGGCGAGCCGCCGTTCGACCGCGGGGAGACGGTGGACGAGGGCGGCGGCACCGCGGGCGGCCGGTGTCCGTCGACGGAGCGGACGGCCCCGCCGATCGCGTCCCGCCGACGGCTGCCGCACACTCTCGCCGCGGCCGTGGACGCCTGTCTGCGGCGCGACCCGGCGGCGCGGCCCACGGTCGCCGAACTGACCGCTGCCCTGGAGAGGGCACTGCCTTGAGCAGGGGCGTCTCACTCACGTCTGCGACTCCACCACCTGGCCCCTGTGCAGCTGGGCCGTGGCGAGGACGGTGCCGTCGGGAGCGGTCAGCCGGGCGCCGGTGAGGGTCGAAAGGTCGCCCGGGGCGGCCACGCCCCACTGGCCGTGTCCGCCGGTCAGCGGGAAGTCGCCGACACGCACGGAGGTGCCGTCGGAGTGCTCCAGCAGACAGGTCACCCTGCCGGTGTACGAACGGAGCGGGCCGGCGAGATCGACGGACATGAAGACCCAGCCGGGGGGTCCGGGGTGGGCGTAGACCTCACCGGCGGACCGCCCGCCGTTCCCGGCCGACGTCATGTCCCCGACCATCATGGGCTCGGACGCGACCGCGGGAGCGGTGGAGGCGATGAGCGCCTCCACCGCCGTGCCGATCCCCCACCCCGCGAACCCGACGGCGACGGCGAGCGCGGTGAGGACGGCCGCGAGCCGCAGCCTGGCCCGGCGGGCACGCCCGCGCAGGCCCCGCGTCGCGCGGCCGGAGGCGCCCTCGCGGCCCTCGTGCGCCGGCGGCTGCTCGGCCAGCCTGCGCGCCACCCGCGTCTCGAACCCGGTCGGCGGCTCGACGTCCGGCAGCAGGCCGATCAGCCGGTCGCCGACCAGCGTGAGCCGGCGGACGTACTCCCGGCAGTCCGCGCACCGGTCCAGATGCGCGACCGCCTCGGCGCGCTGCCGGCCGGGCAGCACGCCCAGCGCCAGTTCGGCGCCCATCTCCCGCAGCTTCTCGCAGCCGGCGTCACTCGACATGGTCGCCTCGCTTCGGGGACGCGAGTGTGGTGCGCAGTTTCGCCATGGCGGACCTGATCCGCGTCTTCGCGGTCCCCAGCGGGATCTCCTCGGTGTCGGCGATCTGCTGGGCGGTCATGCCGTAGATGCCTGCCATCACCAGGGCCCGGGCCTGTTCCCGGGGCAGCCGGGCCACGGCGGCCCGCAGTTCGGCGGAGGCCTCGTCGGCCAGCGCCCACTGCTCGGGGGTCTCGGTGACGGCGCCGATGACGGTGTCGACGTCCTCGGGGGCCATCGGCTCGCTCCGCCGGGCCCGGACGGCGTCGACGGCCAGGTTGTGCGCGATGGTCGTCAGCCAGGTGGTGACCGAGCCGCGGCGCGAGTCGTAGATCTGCGCATGACGCCACGCCCGCTCGAACGTCAGCTGGGCGACGTCCTCGGCGAGTTGCTCGTCCCTGGTGACGGCCATGGCGACGCCGAAGACCCGGTGCTGGAATCTGCGGACGAAGACGACCGCGAGTTCCGGGTCACCGGTGGCCAGCCCGGCCAGCAAAGCCTCGTCCGGGAGACGGCCCACAGGGAACCGGAGACCCGACACACTTCTGTATACGGACGACGACCGCCAGGGGATTGCCCGCCCACCTGCCCGCCCGCCGCGGAAGATCACACGCCCATTGTCCGCCGACGGGCGAGGCGCCGCATGCCAGGACCTGTCCAGTGCCCCGACAGGCGACGTTCGCCCCGTCGCGACGCCCGGCACGCCCCCCCACTGCCTGGGGGCGTGGGAGGTGCCCCCACTCGCCGCCCCGACCGAAAGTCCGAGTACGTCCAGTGCGAGGGCTTTCGGCCGGCACGCCGACAGCACGCACCGGACGCCGCTCCTCGACGGACAGACGTTGCCTGCCGGGGCACCGGCGTCGCGGACCCGGGCCGATCCGAAACTCCCTGGTACTACGGGGTTTCTGACCATTCCCGTCTGCCGCGCGACGCCATGCACAATCCCCCACTGCCTCGAGGACGTGGGAGGTGCCCCCACTCGCCGCTGCGAGCCCACACCCGAGTACGTCCGGTACGAGGGCCTGGAGCCGGGACGCCGAGAGCACACACCTGACGCCGCGCGTCTGCCCTTCGAAGGGCAGACGCCAATTGCCCGGACAGAACACCTAGTGGCCGTTCTGCGCCAGTCGCAGCAGGTGGTCCGCGAGGGCCTGCCCGCCGCTCGGCTCCCGGCTGATCAGCAGCAGCGTGTCGTCGCCGGCGATCGTGCCGAGGATGTCGTGCAGCTCGGCCTGGTCGATGGCGGAGGCCAGGAACTGGGCGGCGCCCGGCGGGGTGCGCAGGACCACGAGGTTCGCGGAGGCCTCCGCGGAGATCAGCAGCTCCTGGGACAGCCGCCGCATCCGCTCCTCCTTCGCCGACTCCCCCAGCGGCGCGCGGGGGGTGCGGAAACCGCCCTCGCTCGGCACCGCGTAGATCAGTTCGCCGTCGGTGTTGCGGATCTTCACCGCGTTCAGCTCGTCGAGGTCCCGGGAGAGCGTCGCCTGGGTGACACTCAGCCCGTCGTCGGCGAGCAGCTTCGCCAGCTGGCTCTGCGACCGCACCGGCTGCCGGTTGAGGATGTCCACGATCCGGCGGTGCCGCGCGGTACGGGTCTGCGGCACGGCCGGTCCGGCACCCGCCGCCTGCTCGTGGTCCTGCGCCTGGCTCATCGTCGTCCTATTCTCCGGATCGTCCGTCCCCATCCACTGGGTTCGCTGCGTCGAGGATGCCGGGCAGCGCCTGGAGGAAGGCACCCACCTCGGCGTCCGTGATGTTCAGCGGCGGCATGAGCCGTACGACGTCGGGGGCGGGCGCGTTCACCAGGAACCCGGCCTCCTGGGCCGCCGCTTGCGCCTGCTGCGCGTGCGGCCCGGTGAGCACGATACCCAGGAGCAGCCCGGCGCCTCGCACGGAATGGATCAACGGGTGGCCCAGGCCCTCGATTCCCTCGCGCAGCTTCTCGCTCTGCCGCTTGACGTTCTCCAGCAGCCCGTCGTTCGCGATGGTGTCGAGCACGGCGAGGCCGGCGGCGCAGGCGACCGGGTTTCCGCCGAAGGTGGTGCCGTGCTGGCCCGGCCGGAGCAGCTCGGCGGCCCGACCGAAGGCCACGGTGGCGCCGAGCGGCAGCCCGCCGCCGAGCTGCTTGGCGAGGGTGACGACATCGGGCAGCACGCCCTCGTGGGCCTGGTACTCGAACCAGGTTCCGGTGCGGCCGATGCCGGTCTGCACCTCGTCAAGGACCAGCAGGGCGCCGGTGGCGGCGGTGATCGCGCGGGCGGCCTTCAGATAACCGGCCGGCGGCACCACGACGCCGTTCTCGCCCTGGATCGGCTCGATGATCACGAGAGCCGTGTGCTCGGTGACCGCCGCCGCGAGCGCCTGGGCGTCGCCGTAGGGCACGTGGGTGACATCGCCGGGCAGCGGCCGGAAGGGGTCCTGCTTGGCGGGCTGGCCGGTGAGCGCGAGGGCACCCGTCGTACGGCCGTGGAAGCCGCCGCTCGTGGCGACCATGTGGGTGCGCCCGGTGAGCCGGCCGATCTTGAAGGCGGCCTCGTTGGCCTCGGCGCCGGAGTTGCAGAAGAAGACCCTGCCCTCCCGGCCGAAGAGCGTCAGCAGCCGCTCGGCGAGGGCGACGGTGGGCTCGGCCATGAAGAAGTTGGAGATGTGGCCGAGCCGGCCGATCTGCTCGCTGACGGCCTCGACGATCGCCGGGTGGGCGTGGCCGAGGGCGTTGGTGGCGATGCCGCCGACCAGGTCGAGGTACTCCCGGCCCTCGGCGTCCCACACCTTCACGCCCTCGCCGCGCACGAGGGCAAGGCGCGGGGTGCCGTAGTTGTTCATGAGCGCGCCCTGCCAGCGCTCGGTCAGCTCCCGGTTGCTCATGACTCCCCCTGTTCGACCGGAATGTCGTCGGGCACGACCATCGTGCCGATGCCTTCGTCGGTGAAGATCTCCAGCAGGATCGAGTGCTGGACCCGGCCGTCGATGACGCGGGCGGTCGTCACGCCGTTGCGCACGGCGTGCAGGCAGCCCTCCATCTTCGGCACCATGCCGGAGCTCAACTCCGGCAGGAGCTTCTCCAGCTGGGAAGCGGTGAGGCGGCTGATCACCTCGTCGGAGTTCGGCCAGTCCTCGTAGAGTCCCTCGACGTCGGTGAGGACCATCAGCGTCTCGGCGCCCAGTGCCGCGGCGAGCGCCGCGGCCGCCGTGTCGGCGTTGACGTTGTAGACGTGGTGGTCGTCCTGGGAGCGGGCGATCGACGAGACGACGGGGATACGGCCGTCCGCCAGGAGCGCCTCGACGGCTCCCGTTTCGATGCCGGTGATCTCGCCGACCCGGCCGATGTCGACCAGTTCGCCGTCGATCTCGGGCTGGTGCTTGGTGGCGGTGATGGTGTGCGCGTCCTCGCCGGTCAGGCCGACGGCGAGCGGGCCGTGCTGATTGAGCAGGCCGACCAGTTCCCGCTGCACCTGCCCGGCGAGCACCATGCGCACGACGTCCATGGCGTCCTCGGTGGTGACGCGCAGGCCGGCCTTGAACTCGCTGACGATGCCGTGCTTGTCGAGGGCGGCACTGATCTGCGGGCCACCGCCGTGGACGACGACCGGCTTGAGGCCGGCGTGCCGGAGGAAGACCACGTCCTGGGCGAAGGCGGCCTTGAGTTCCTCGTTCACCATGGCGTTGCCGCCGAACTTGATGACGACGGTCTTGCCGTGGTGCCGGGTCAGCCAGGGCAGCGCCTCGATGAGGATCTGGGCCTTCGGCAGGGCCGTGTGCTTGCGAGTGCTCATGAGGAGTAGGCGCTGTTCTCGTGGACGTAGTCGGCGGTCAGGTCGTTGGTCCAGATCGTCGCGGTCTCGGTGCCGGCGGCCAGGTCGGCGACGATGTGCACCTCGCGGTAGCGCATGTCGACCTTCTCGCGGTCCTCGCCGACGCTGCCGTTCTTGCACACCCACACCCCGTTGATGGCGACGCCCAGCCGGTCCGGCTCGAAGGCGGCGCTCGTGGTGCCGATGGCGGAGAGCACGCGGCCCCAGTTGGGGTCCTCGCCGTGGATCGCGCACTTGAGGAGGTTGTTGCGGGCGATGGAGCGGCCCACCTCGACGGCGTCGGCCTCGCTCGCCGCGTTGATCACCTCGACCCTGATGTCCTTGCTGGCGCCCTCGGCGTCCCGGACGAGCTGCTGTCCGAGGTCGTCGCAGACCTGGCGTACGGCGGCGGCGAACTCGGCGTACTCCGGGGTGATGCCGGAGGCGCCGGAGGCGAGGAGGAGCACGGTGTCGTTGGTGGACATGCAGCCGTCGGAGTCGACCCGGTCGAAGGTGACCCTGGTGGCGGCGCGCAAGGTCTTGTCCAGCACCTCGCTGCCGAGGTCGGCGTCGGTGGTGAGGACGACCAGCATGGTGGCGAGGCCGGGGGCGAGCATGCCGGCGCCCTTGGCCATGCCGCCGACGGTCCAGCCGTCCTTGGTCACGACCGACGTCTTGTGCACGGTGTCGGTGGTCTTGATGGCGATGGCGGCCTTCTCGCCGCCGTGCGGGCTGAGCTGGGCGACCGCCTTGTCCACACCCGGCAGCAGCTTGTCCATCGGCAGCAGCACGCCGATCAGGCCGGTGGAACAGACGGCGACGTGGCCCGGGGCGTGGCCGCCCGTCTCGTCGTGGCCCGCGGCGTTGAGCGACTCGGCCACCTTCTCCGCGGTGGCGTGGGTGTCCTGGAAGCCCTTCGGGCCCGTACAGGCGTTGGCGCCGCCGGAGTTCAGGACGACGGCGGTCAGCTCACCGCCCTTGAGGACCTGCTCGGACCACAGCACCGGCGCGGCCTTCACGCGGTTGGAGGTGAAGACGCCCGCGGCGGCACGGCGCGGCCCGTTGTTGACCACGAGGGCCAGGTCGGGATTGCCGTTCTCCTTGATCCCGGCGGCGACGCCCGCCGCCGAGAATCCCTTGGCTGCCGTGACGCTCAAGGTGCGACTCCGATCGTGGAAAGGCCGGTGGTCTCGGGGAGACCCAGGGCGATGTTCATGCTCTGGACGGCACCGCCCGCGGTGCCCTTGGTCAGGTTGTCGATGGCGCTGATCGCGATGATGCGGCCCACGGACTCGTCGTACGCGACCTGGAGCTGAACGGCGTTGGAACCGTGGACGGACGCCGTCGCCGGCCACTGCCCCTCGGGGAGCAGGTGGACGAAGGGTTCGTCGGCGTAGGCCTTCTCGTAGGCGGCGCGCACGGATTCCGCCGTCACCCCGGCCAACGCGGACGCGCTGCACGTGGCGAGGATCCCGCGGGGCATCGGTGCCAGGGTCGGCGTGAAGGACACCTTCACGGCCTCCCCGGCGGCCCCGCTGAGGTTCTGGATCATCTCGGGCGTGTGCCGGTGAACGCCGCCGACGCCGTACGGCGACATGGAGCCCATGACCTCGCTGCCGAGCAGATGCGGCTTGGGGGCCTTGCCGGCGCCGGAGGTGCCGGACGCGGCGACGACCACGGCCTCCGGCTCGGCGAGCCCGGCGGTGTAGGCGGGGAACAGGGCGAGGGTGACGGCGGTCGGGTAGCAACCGGGCACCGCGATGCGCTTGGACCCCTCCAGCGCGGCGCGGGCACCCGGAAGTTCGGGGAGGCCGTAGGGCCAGGTGCCGGCGTGTGCGGAGCCGTAGAACCGCTCCCAGTCGGCCGCTTCCCTCAGCCGGAAGTCGGCGCCCATGTCCACCACCAGCACGTCGGGGCCGAGCTGTTCGGCGACGGCGGCGGACTGCCCGTGCGGCAGCGCGAGGAAGACCACGTCGTGCCCGGCGAGTGCCTCGGCCGTGGTCTCGGTGAGCACGCGGTCGGCCAGCGGCAGCAGATGCGGCTGCAGCGCGCCCAGCCGCAGGCCGGCGTTGGAGTTCGCCGTCAGGGCGCCGATCTCGACCTCGGGGTGCGTGAGGAGCAGGCGCAGGACCTCGCCGCCCGCGTATCCGCTCGCTCCGGCCACCGCCGCACGTACCGCCATGTCACCCTCCTCTGGATGGCATGACTATACGGTCTGCCGCAGTTTTATGCAACGATGTCGGGCGGGGCAGCATGATGCGGCGCGTGAGCACAAGGGCCGGCGCACAACGCGATCTCCGTGGCGACGCAGCGCCGCACGGCGCGGGCACCGCCGGCCCGACAGCGCCCCGGGCGGGGGGCGGCCGGGGCGCCGCGTAAGCTCGGTCGGACCCGAAGGGGCGCGGGAACCGCGCGACCGGCCACGGTGGACCGCACTCGGCGACGCACACCCCCGGCAGGCGCGACCCACGGCGGAAGGCACGGTGATGGACGGCGAGTTCTGGCCGGTGGCCGACGTGCTGGCGCATCTCGCCGGCCGCTGGCGCGTCGCGCGGGCCGTGCGGGATCTGGCGAGCGGGGACGAGGGCCGCTTCGAAGGGGTCGTCGACTTCACCGGACCGCCCGGCGGAGCCCTCCTGCACGAGGAGTCCGGCGCCTTCACCTGGCAGGGCGTGACCCGGCCGGCCACCCGTACGCTGCGGTTCCTGCCGGGGCCGACGCCGGCCACGGCGGAGGTGCGGTTCGCGGACGGGCGGCCCTTCCACCGGCTGGACCTGAGCACGGGGCACTGGGTCGCCGAGCACCCGTGCGCGGCGGACCTCTACCGGGGCGAGTTCACGGTCCGGGAGGCCGACCGTTGGCGCACGGTGTGGCGGGTCGGCGGCCCGGCGAAGGATCTGGTGCTGAGCACGGACTATGTACGCGAGGGCTGGGCCGAGACCCCGTCGAGACGCAGGTTCCAGCGGCCCGCGCGGCCGGTGACGGTGGACAGGGACAGCGGGCGCACGTCGATGTTCCAGTAGGTCGGGGGCGGAGCCTTCAGGGCGTAGACCAGGGCCGCGCGGATCACGGCGGGCTCGGCGACGGCGACGATCCGGGCGCCGTCCTCCGCCGGGCGGGTGTCCAGCCACCCGCCGACCCGGGAGATGAACGCCAGCAGGGACTCACCGCCGTGCGGGGTGGCGCGCGGGTCGGCGAGCCAGGCGTCCACCGCATCCGGCTCGCGGGCCATGGCCTCACCCAGGGTCAGGCCGCGCCAGCGGCCCATGTCGCAGTCCCGCAGCGCCAGTTGGACCAGCGGGGCGTACCCCAGCGCGTCCCCGGTGGCCCGGCAGCGCGGCGTCGGCGAGCAGTACCGCAGCTCGGCGGCCGCCAGCGGCAGCAGGCCCCCGGCGGCGCGCTGCACCTCGTCCCAGCCGGCCTGGTCCAGCGGCCGGTCGTCCTGGAAGCGCTCCGCCAGCAACGGTGCACTGCGCGCGGCGGCGACGAACGTCACCCTCAGTGGCATGCGGTGATGGTGTGACGGTTGTGTGCCGGGGTCAAGAGCTGTTGCCTGTGAGCTACCGGGGGTGAGCGGCCGCTTACTCGACCGCGTGCTCGAAAGGGTGCATCATCCACTGGTCGGGGCGGTCAAGCGGGCAGAAGCCCAGCTTCGCGTACACCCCGTGCGCGTCCTCCGTGGCGAGCAGGATGCGGCGCAGACCGTAGGACGCAAGGGTCGCGGACACCGGCGACGAAGGCCGTGCCGACGCCCTTGCCGCGCACCGAGGGGTCCACGTACACGTCGGCGAGCCAGGCGAACAGCGCCCGGTCGGTGACCGCGCGCGCGTACGCCACCTGTGCGCCGGAGGCGCGCTCGTACACCCCGAAGTCCAGTGAGGCCGCCATCGCGCGCTCGTGCGTCTCGCGGGGTCGGCCGATCGCCCAGTGGGCGTCGGCCGACAGCCAGCCGTGGACGCGGTCCACGTCGACGCGGCCGGGGTCGGCGGAGAACTCGTACTCCTCGGGGAGGGGGGTGTGTCGCTCATGCCCGGATCCTCACAGGCCGGAACGTCGGCTTCGAGCTGTTCGCGTCGCTGGAGTTCACCTGCGGCATGGTCACCGTG